>CAYXKM010000338.1:0-2536 GCA_964465665.1 uncultured Woeseiaceae bacterium | reverse complement strand
AAGCGGACCGCAGGGAGCCATTGCGCCAGGGGCCACCCGGACGGCGATGCCCGTACACCGAAGCAAACGCCACAAGGATCAGTCCCGGTAGATGGCGTTTTCCGTCAGCCATTTGATCTCGTCGTAACGGGCTGTGTTGATTTCCTCGTCCGGAAACGAATCCAGCATTTTCCTGCAACGTTCGGCCAGGCCTTCCTTGAATTCCCGGTGCGTGAAAATGAAGAGATCGTTGCGCCGGAGCCCGGCAAGCACGCGTTCGCCGGCCTCGTCGGGATGCATCCACAGCGGCGAGTTCGGTCGCGCTTTCAACTGTCGTTCGGTTTCGGCATATCCCGAATTTGCCTTGTACTTGTCGGGACGCAAATCACCGCTGTTCGCAATGTTCGTCTGCACGGGTCCGGGACAAAATGCGGACACGCCGATGTTGTCGGGCTCGAGCTCGCCGCGTAACTCCTCCGACAGCCCGAGCACCGCAGCTTTCGCCGTGATGTAAATCGATGCCACCCGCATCGGCACGACGGCAGCCATCGACGACGTGTTGATGATGTGCCCCCCTTCGCCGTGGGCAATCATGCGCGGCAGAAACTCCTGTATGCCGTTGATGACGCCGCCAAGATTAACTTCGAGCCCCCAGTCCCAGTCCGCATATTTTGCTTCCCGGACCGGCCCGCCGATACCGATCCCGGCGTTGTTGACCAGCACATGCACTTTGCCGAATGCTTTCACCGTCGCCTCGGCCGCCCTGGCCATGGCCCGGCGGTCGGTGACATCGAGTTGTATCGTAATGACCCGATCGCCCTTGCCGGCTTCGACAAACTCGGCCTTCGCCGCGTCGAGGGCGTCGTTCCGGATGTCGGCAATCGCGACTTTCATGTCTGCATCCACGAATGCCCGCGCGATGCCGAGCCCGATGCCGCTGGCACCCCCGGTAATGAACGCGACCTTGTCTGCAACGATTTCCATTGTTTATCCCCTATTCTCTGGCCTGTTTCTGGTCAGACGCCGGACGCTTCCTGCTGCTCCCGGATTTTCACTTCGGCAATGGCTCCTCCGTACGGCCTGACGCCCGACCACATGATCCATGCGGCCAACGGCATCATGATCGCGGCCGAGAGCGACAACGCATATCGCAACAGGCGTTCATCGCCGACGACGAAGTCGGTGAAGACGGCGATGAAGGTCGGACCGATGCCACCGCCGATGACGGCGAACACGAACAGATACAAGGCCGTGACCTGGCCGCGCATTTCATTGGGCGTCACACTTTGCAATGCGGCATTCTGCGGGACAGCGCCGCCGATCGCGATCATGAACGCAATTGCGGCGCAGGCGACGGCGAGCCAGGGATTCGGCATCAGCGGACCGGCGATGGCAAACGCCGGGCTCAAGGTGTAGCCGATGGCGACGACCCGAAGGTTGGCATCGTTTCGCGTTTTGGCGAACTTCTCGGTCAGCCATGTGCCGAGCAGCAGGCCGATCGGCGCTGCGATCAGCAGTGCAATACCGAGAGTCAGCCCAGTTTTCTGCGCCGACCAGTCGTAAGTGCGTTGAAAGAACACCGGTTGCCAGGCCCTGGTGCCGGCCGATTCGATCGCCGACACCGCAAGCCCGAAAAACTGCGGCGCATACACCCGCCAGTGTTTGACCAGGTAGGCGATGACCTCGCGCAGCGGCATCGCTTTGGTCAGGTTGACCATGCGACCGCGCCGCGGCGGTTCCGGCACGGTCATCATCAGTCCGGCGACGATGATTCCGGGCAGGCCGACAATGATGAAGACGAGCTGCCAGTTGCGAAGCACGAAGTCGGTGCCCGGAATCGCAACACTCGGCATACCGAGCAGCATCTGGATCACGACCGCACCGAGTACGAGGGAAATGCCAAGCCCGCCGATGAAACCGAGCTGCATTACCGCTATGGCTCTTGGCAGCCGCTCGCGCGGAAAGTAGTCGGCCATCATGGAATAGGTGGCGGGACCGTTGAGGATGCCGCCGATCCCCATGCCCATGCGAAAGACAAACAGCTGCCAGAAAGTCATCGCAATCCCGCACAGCGCCGTCATCGTGCTCCAGAAAGCGATGCCCGTACTCAGGATGTACTTGCGCGGCCAGATGTCGACGTATCTGGATGCGGGTATGGCAAGAAAAGCGTTGAATACGACGACCGCGAAACCGAGCAGGAGGCTGATCTGCGTGTCGGATAAACCGAGGTCGGCTTTGATAGGCTCGACCAGCAAGGTCATGATGCCGCGATCGAGTTCGAGGAACAGCAGCGCCAGCGCGAAAATGCTGACGGCATACCACGCCGTGCGGCGCTCCGGCCATCCCTGGGCACCGGTTTTGGTCGGGGATTCGCCAGCAGGCGATTCTTTATCCGTTGGTATCTGTTGCGTCATCGATCGCTGGCTCCGCAGTTCCTCCCGGCGCCGGCTATCATACGCATCGTTGCCCTGTTCGGATCGTGCATTTCGCTTGAAGTCGAGTCACTGTTCGGCAGTGGTGGAGTTTTGTCACCTGCCGTATTGCTGAATCGACCAGG
>CAYXKM010000337.1:0-8508 GCA_964465665.1 uncultured Woeseiaceae bacterium | reverse complement strand
CTGCCGAGCTGGCGCGCCGCCCTCAGGCCATTTGTGTGATCGATGCGCGCGACCGGCAGCGATTCCAGGGGCTTGTGGAACCCATCGACGCTGTCGCCGGCCATATCCCTGGAGCGAAAAATTTGCCGTTTTCCGAGCTGCTGGGGCCAGACGGCGCGTTTCTGCCCGCCGCCGACCTGCAGGAACGGCTGCTGGGAGTGCTGGGAGATCCGGCAGCCGGGCCTTGGGCGGCTATGTGCGGTTCCGGCGTCACCGCCTGCCACCTCGCGCTGGCGGCGGCAATCGCACGGTGCACGAGGCCCCGGCTTTACGTGGGGTCCTGGAGCGAATGGATCCGTGATCCGACCCGACCGGTTGCAACCGGCCCTGGTTGATGCTGGCGCAATACCGCCTGCAAGAGAATGGATTACTGCGGGCGCCTGATGAACTTAATCTCGTACATTTCGGTCAAAATAATCAATTTAAAGCGGCAGGAGCCGGCGGGTGGATGCCTCGATCTCGGCGAGTCTCTCACGAAAAAAAGATTATGAAACAGGTAGTAACAGGACTGTTTTTAGTATTTACATTAACTCGGGTAGTAGTCGGGGAACCGCAGCCTAGCCAGATTCAGGGCATAGACCGCAATGGATCCGATTGCATATGGATCCGTACTGTCCGAGACTATACGACTCTGGACGATCAGAACCTGCTGATACGGGGATCGGGCAAAAGGAGTTTCCTGGTGACCCTGTCGTACCCGTCTTTTGAATTGAGGTCGTCCGTGGGCCTGGGCTTTTCGTCGCGAGACGATCAGCTTTGTCCATACGGCGGTGATGGCATTATTCTTGGCGGACTGTCCCGGGAATCCGTCCGGATTCGTTCAATCACCGAAGTCAACGCGGACCAGGCGGACGAGCTGATGGTCCATTTCGGCAAGAAAGAGCCGATAGAACAAGAGACGGCGGCGCCGGAAAAGGTAAAAGGCGCCGAAGTCGAAGAGCTAGACTGACCTGTGCTGGACGGCAGTCCTGAACTGCCCCACACGTTTCAGTCACGCAATCCGCAATCTCCGTGCGGACCCGCCCGGCCAACCGCAAGGTTGGCCGGGTTTTTATTGGCCCGGAAAAGCCCAAAAGTTCAGTGAGCTTGCGATCGAACAGGGCCCCCCCGACAATCCCGGCATGTCAATTCATGGGGTATACGGTGAGCGGACCATTAATCGGAATAAAGGTGCTGGATTTGAGTCGCGTGCTCGCCGGACCCTGGGCCGGTCAGTTGCTCGCCGACTATGGAGCAGACGTCATCAAAATCGAAAGGCCCGTGACCGGTGACGACACGAGGTTCTGGGGTCCACCCTGGCTGACCGACAACGCCGGCAACCAAACCGGCGAATCCGCATATTTTCTTGCTGCAAATCGCAACAAGAAATCCGTTACTGCCGATTTGTCGCAGTCCGGCGGACAGGCGCTGGTTACGCGGCTGGCGAGAAGCGCCGACATCCTGATCGAGAACTTTCGTGTCGGAACCCTGGCCAAGTACGGTTTGGACGCAGACAGCCTGCTGCACCTGAATCCGCGCCTCATCTATTGTTCCATTTCAGCTTACGGTCAGACCGGCTCCCGGAGCCGGTTGCCCGGATACGATGCAATGATGCAGGCGGAAGCAGGACTGATGAGCATCACCGGAGGTCCGGACGAAGAAGGCGGCCGCCCGCAAAAAGTCGGCGTTGCGATCGCTGACATCATGACTGGCATGTATGCGGTAACTGCGATACTGGCTGCACTGGAAGCCAGGCATCGTACTGGAAAAGGTCAGAGCATCGACCTGTCGCTGTATCACAGCCAGGTGGCCTGGCTCGCGAATCAGAATCAGAACTACCTGATGACCGGTAAATCGCCGGGTCGCCTCGGGACTGCTCACCCGAATCTCGTGCCCTACCAGACATTTTTAACAAGCGACGGCGAAGTCATGATTGCTATCGGCAATGACAGGCAGTTCCTTGCCTGCATGCAATGCCTGGATCTGGGTAGCGTCGGGAGCGAGCGCCGTTTCGCGACCAACGATGCACGTGTGCGGAATCGTGCGGATCTGGTTGCGCTGATGTCCGATCGGCTTCGCCACAAAACGTCGGCGCACTGGCTCAGGAAACTTGCAATTGCCGGTGTGCCAGCCGGCCGCATCAATAACCTGCATGCTGTGTTCAGTGATCCGTACGCCGAGGAAATTGGGCTCGTATGTCAGTTGCCTCATGCACTCGCAGACAGCGTACCGTCCGTTACCAACCCGGTGCATTTTTCGGCGACACCGGTGGAGTACCGATCTGCGGCACCTACGCTCGGCCAGCATACAGACACAGTTCTTGGCGGCGAGCTGCAGTATACGGTGGCGGAAATCGAGGCTCTTCGTCGAAGCGGTGCCGTCTGATGACGAGCACTTCAGCGGCGGGTACGCTCCTGGCGCGTATATCACTCGCAAGCACTGCATGCAAAGCCAGGCGATTTGACGGCGCAGCGCATAGCCTCTGACTGCGACAGCAAGATTCCATGTATCCCTGGTTGACCGCAGCCATTCAGGACTCCACGGTGATCGTCACGGCGAGCCGGCGCCTCGCCCTCGATCTGCACCGGTCGCACACCCGGCAGATGCTCGAGAGCGGGCATCAAAGCTGGCGTACACCCGAAATTCATTTTCGCGGTGGCTGGCTTGACAAGCTGATCGACTCCGCAAATCTCGACCGCCCATGGCCCGTGCGCATCAATCAGGGTTCTGCCGCCATACTCTGGGAGCGCTGCCTTGCAAGACACGCGCCGGATCCGTTGCTGAATATCGCCAGTGTCGTCCGGTTGGCCGGCCAGGCGTGGCGGAGAATGAACGAATACACTGTGCCACTCGAGCAGCTCTCAAGATTCGCTCGCAGCACCGATCAGGAGCAGTTTGCGAGTGCCGCACGGACGTATCACGAAACCCTCGTCAGTAATAACTGGGTCGATGCAGCAATGCTGCCCGCACTGGTTGCCGACGCAGTGCGATCGGGCGCGATCGTGGCTCCGGAAAGTGTGGTTCTTGCAGGGTTCGACCGCGTATCGCCGGCCATGCAACGAATCATCAAAGAACTGCGAAATCAGAAATGCGACGTCGAAATCGCAGGAGTGTCCAACAGAAACGTGCAGCTTGTGACACGCTCGTTCCGTAATCGACAACAGGAATTTCGCGCGGCAGGTCGTTGGGCCAGGCAGAAATTGTTCAAGGCGCCGGTCGCGCGGGTTGCGATCATCTGTCCCGACCTGAATACGAACGCTCCTGCGGCTACCAGGCTGGTCAGGGAAGGATTTGCGCCCGGTTGGCAATACAGCGGTGAGGCAGCACGCAACGCGGTCGAAGTGTCCTACGGACGGCGACTCTGCGATTTTCCGGCGATTTCAGTCGCGTTACTGCTGTTGCGCTGGATACAACAAGGCCTGCCGTCACGTGACATCGGACTCCTGCTTCGCAGCCCATTCATCGTGAGTGCCGGCCTGGCGGGGCGCAGCCGTTGCGAGCTGGAACTGCGCCAATGGCCGGATCGAAGCTGGACACCGGCGAGCCTTGCGGCATTGCTCCGCGGCAGGGAAAAGAGCGCAGACACCACGCTATGGCTGGCGGCCATCGAACGTATCGTCACATTTCGTGCCGAACACCGCGGCGATGCTACACCGGCGCAGTGGGCAGAACGGTTTGACAGGCTGCTGACGGCGATGGGCTGGCCCGGAGTTGCGCCGCAGGACAGCGCTGGCTATCAGCTGCTGAACCGATGGCGCACATTGCTTGCCGAGTTTGCGGCAACCGGGCTCGTATCCACACGCGATCCGATGTCGGCGGCCATAGACCGGATCTGCAGCATGGCTTCCGAAGTTATCTTCCAGCCGGAGCTTGATGGCGGTCCGGTCCAGCTACTTGGCACGCTTGAAGCCAGCGGGCTGTCTTTCGACTTCGCCTGGGTTTGTGGCCTGGATTCGGCACGATGGCCGCCGCCGCCCAATCCGCTCGCGCTGATTTCACGAACGCTGCAGGAAATGTATGGCATGCCCGACGGAACGCCGCGTGACAGCCTCGAGTTCGCGGAGCAGGTGTTGCAGCGCATTTGCGCATCGGCATCGCAGGTCGTCCTGAGCTGGGCAAGCAGTGATGGCGAGACGGAATTATTGCCCAGTCCGTTGCTGGCCAGCCTGTCATTGCCGACGGACGAAAGCCTGGCGGATCCCGGCTGGCATGCGATGCAATTGCAGGACGCGACCGGACTGACAGAACTGCGGGCGGATTCTGCGCCACCGGTTTCGCCGGGGGAGAAAGTCGCCGGTGGCGCGCACACCGTACAAATGCAGTCCAGCGAGCCATTTTCAGCGTTTGCCCACGGGCGTCTGCGCATCCGGGAAATGCGGCGCATAGAATCGGGCCTGCCGGCTGCATTCAAGGGCAGTCTCATGCATCAGGTCCTGCATGCGTTTCTCTCGGACAAACCGGGTTTCGACATCATTGCAGGCTGGACGGATGCCGAAATCGGAATCCGCGTCGACCGTGCCGTATCGAAGGTCGTCAAACCGGCTCAGGTAAATCTGAATACGACCCATCGAAAATTGCTCGAGCTCGAAAGCCAGCGCATGCGCACGATACTGCGGAACTTTGTCGCAGCAGAGCGTTTGCGTCCACGGTTCGCTATCGAACATGTCGAGAATCGGATCGAGTTCGAGCGATTCGGCGTACGGCTGCAATTGCGGGTGGACCGGATCGACCGCCTGTCCGACGGCAGCCGGCTGATTATCGACTACAAGACCGGCATGCCGAAGTCCTTGCTCGACAGAGACGGTGATTTGCTCGATTTGCAGCTGGTCGTGTACGCATTGGCAGCAGGCGGGCCCATCGGCGGCCTCGCACTGATCAACATCGACAGTCGCGAAATCGTTTACAAGGGCACCGGTGGCAGCGTCGACTGGGATGCCAGACGACGTGACGACTGGGACATGAGGCTCGCAGGCTGGATCACGACCGCCGAAGGCGCATTGCGCAACCTGGCCAATGGCGATGTTCGTATTGCCATCAACAGGACCGAACAGAACCCCGGCATTCTTGCCATCCTCAGCCGGGTTGCGGAGCTCAAACGTGTCGGATGACACACGCCTCCTGGCAGCCGACGATGAGGCGCGGATCGAAGCGCTGGATGTATCGCGATCTTTCATCGTGCAGGCTCCCGCCGGATCCGGCAAGACCGAGTTGCTGATCCAGCGGTACCTGCGGCTGCTGTCCGGCGTGCAACAACCGGAAGAGATCCTGGGGATTACTTTCACCCGCAAGGCGGCATTTGAAATGCTCGCGCGCATCAATGTTGCATTGAGTGCTGCCACGCAGGGCGTCATGCCTGACGAAGCTCATCGTCGGAAGACCATCGAGCTTGCAGCCGCCGTCTTGCAGCGTGACCAGGAACTCGGCTGGGGTCTGCGAGAATTGCCACGTCGCATGCGCATTCAGACTCTCGACTCGTTCTGCGCGAGCCTTACTGCATCCGTGCCGGTAAGCTCCGGTCTCGGCGGTTCGCTCACGACTCTTGCCGATGCCGAGATGAAGTCTGTCTATCGACGGGCTGCTGCTGCAACCCTGGACTGGATAACGGCTGGCAACGAATTTTCCCTATGCATTGAGCGGCTTCTTAAACACCTGGACAACCATACCGGCGCATATATCGACTATCTGGCGCGAATGCTCGAAACCCGCGATCAATGGATGGAATTGACCGGCAGCGGCAGTTATGCAGATGGCCGGTCTGCCGAGAACGCCCGTCCGCGCCTGGAAAAAAGCATACGGACATATATATCCACGCACCTCGACAGGTCGTTTCGCGCTTTCGCTCCGGAGCTGCGTGAGAATCTGCTCAAGCTTCTCCGGTACGCGTCAAGGAATCTTCTGGAGGCGGGCAATGACCGGCACCCGCTACTGCCGGTTGCGGGACTCGCCGCGTTCCCGCAATGCAAGATAGAGGATCTGCCGGCCTGGCGGGGAATTGCCGGGCTGCTGCTGACCAGGGATGGCGGCTGGCGCAAATCCGTGACCAAAAACGAAGGATTTCCGCCTGGCGACAATGGCGAGAAAAAGCGTCTGCTGGAAATCCTCGGCGGCTTGCAGTCGCAGGATAGCCTGCGGGCAGTGCTGCAAAGGGTCAGGAGTTTGCCTGAACCGGTGTATGACGAGAGACAATGGCAGGTCCTGCTTGCCCTCTTGAAGATCATGCCGCTGGCCGTTGTCGAATTGCGGCGGATCTTCAGGGAACGTGCGATTTCGGATCATACGGAAGTGGCGCTGGCAGCGGCCGCTACACTCGGTAACGGCGATGTGCCGGGGGACGTTGCACTGCGTCTTGACAACACGATAAAGCACATCCTTATCGATGAAATGCAGGACACCTCGGTCGGTCAGTATCGGTTGATTGCAAACCTGATCAAAGGCTGGAGTCCGGGCGATGGCCGGACCCTGTTCTGTGTCGGCGACCCGATGCAGTCAATTTACCGGTTCCGGGATGCGGAGGTCGGACGTTTCCTGCAACTGAGAGAAAATGGACTGGCGGCGCTGGCACTGGATTCACTCGTCCTGCGTCGCAATTTCCGCTCCGGAGCAAACCTCGTGCACTGGTTCAATACCGTATTTGCGCAGGTACTTCCGATCGCGGATGACATTGGCGAAGGAGCGATCAGATACTCGGCGTCCGTTCCGGTCAATTCGCGGAACGATGAAAGTACGTGGCAGGTGCACGCATTATTTGGCGCGACGCCGGACGAGGAAGCAGACTACGGCTGTGCCGTGATCCGGCAGTGCCTGGCCGAAGTCCCGGAGCGCACCCGCGCGCTGCTGGTTCGGAGCCGGTCCCAGTTGCCGGCCCTGCTGCGTCGCTTGCGCGAAGCTAGTATCCCGTATACGGCAATCGAGATTGACCGGCTGACGGACTTGCCGGAGATCATCGACCTGCTGGCATTGACCCGCGCCATGTGTCACGAGGGCGACCGGCTTGCCTGGCTCGCATTGCTCCGCGGACCGTGGATTGGATTGACGTGGACCGACCTGCATCACCTCGTTTTCAATGACGCCAGCAGTTCCGTTCGCGAACTGATGTGCGACAGTGAGCGCGTGCGTCTGCTTTCCGGGGATGCGCAACAGCGCCTCGAACGTCTGGCCGCCTTGCTCGATCGCGATTTCATACCGCGACCGACCGAGTCCTTTCGCGACCGAGTCGAAACGGCATGGTACGGGCTTGGGGGTCCGTCGCTGCTGCAGACTCCCGAACAGCTGGACAACGCATATCGTTTCCTCGATGTGGTCGAGAAAATCGAGACTGCAGGAACGCTGATTGATGTTGCCGAACTCGAATCCCGGCTGGACGAGGAGCGTGTTTCGAGCATGGTCGATGACCCATATGCCTTGCAGGTGATGACGATGCACAAGGCGAAAGGCCTTGAGTTCGACGAGGTAATGCTTTACGCGCTCGGCCGGAGTACGCGAGGCCGGCGCAAGTCGATTATGAGCTGGATGAACCTGCCGGGTGCGGATAACGAGATGGAAATGCTGCTCAGCCCGGTTGGGGCGCGAGCTGAACTGGAAAACGATCCGCTGCACCAGTGCATCGAGGCCGCGGAATCGGACAAGGATCGGCTGGAACTGGACCGGCTGTTATACGTTGCCTGCACGCGCGCCCGCTGCAGCTTGCACCTGATAGGTAGTGTTTCATTGAGTCCGGACCGAGCATCGTACCGGGCGCCGCCGGTCGGCAGCCTGCTCGGACGCCTATGGTCGGCTGTGGAGGACGACTATGCGCGGTCATTTGCGGCCGGCCAGGGCATCCACGAGGGCATCGTCGAGACAGCATCGATGCTCAGAGAACCGCTGCTTCGCCGATTCAAGCGGCCGTTCGAGCTCCCGGCGCCGCCGCAGCTGCCCGTCCAGCCGGAGCTGGCGTCGAGCGCCGGGTCCGCTATCGACATCGAGTACTACTGGGTAGGTATGGCAGCACGCCATGCGGGTACGATCGTGCATCGGTGGCTGACACAGATGGCGCAGGGCACATTGCAGGTTGATGTGGCCTCCATCGGCACTCTGCGACCTGCCACTCTGAGAATGGCATTGGAACTCGGGGTGCCGGAGGCTTTGTCCGCCGGCGTTTGCGAGCGTGTCGAGCAGGCATTGCTCGGAGTCCTGCAAGACTCCCGCGGGAAGTGGGTGCTGTCCGGTGACGGCCATTCGGAATTGCCGCTCAGCGGTGTATTCGAGGGGCAGGTGATTTCCATCGTCATCGATCGGGTGCGAATCGACAATGGTGTGCATTGGATAGTCGATTACAAGACGAGCTCGCATGAAGGCGGAAATCTGGCCGGGTTTCTGAACCAGGAAGCGGCGCGTTACCGGCCGCAACTGCAAAAGTATGCAACGCTTTACAGGCACCTCGCCGGAGCTCCGGTCAGGACGGCGCTGTATTTCCCGCTCTTGCACGAGTTCTGCGAAATACCCGTCGAC
>CAYXKM010000336.1:0-7783 GCA_964465665.1 uncultured Woeseiaceae bacterium | reverse complement strand
ACACCGTCGGGTTCAAAAAAAACGGCGGGCCGAAAGCCCGCCGTCAGTGTTACTGCTGTTTCTTGGTCAGAACGCGTACTTGAACCCTACCGTGTAAACCGAGCCCAGAGTGTCGTACTGGCTCGGGAAAGTGTTGCCGCTGTTGGACGAAGTATCCGCTGCTTCGTTGCCCACAACCGGTGGATCCTCTCCAAAGATGTTCTGAATAGATGCGCTGACATTGATCTGATCCGTGACCTGCCAGGTGCCGGTCAGGTCGACGTAGTCCGCCGCATCGATTTTCTGGAAGGCTGCAAAGGTGTTTGCAAGCTCGGCGGTCTCGACCGAGACGGATCCGATATGACGCCACAGGTAGGATACGGAGAAATCATCTTTGAAATTCCACGTCGTTCTTTGTATCCAGCGCGATTCGGGCAGCGGTCCTTCGCAGGTGGTTCCGTAAAAGCCGAGGCAATCTGTAACTGCGATGAACGGCGCACTCTGCTGTTCCTGCGTCAGGTACTGATTGTAGTTGGCGCTGATCTGCAGATCGCCCCAGCTTTCGAGATCGACCCCAAGGGTCGCGCCGACTTCGATGCCTTCCGCATGCAGGTTCACCAGGTTGGTCGTCAGCAATTCCACGCCTGCGCCCGGCAGCGTGAGCGTTCCACCGACACGTATGATCTTGTCGCATTCGGATTGCAGTCCGAACTCATAGCAACCGTCGAGCACTTCCTGCGCGCCGAAGCGAAAGATAATGTCGTCGATGTCGATGTCGTAGTAGTCCACCGAAAGGACCAGGCCATCTACCGGACCGAGATTGAAATCGGGCGTGAAGACAAAGCCCACGGTCAGGGTATCCGCCGTCTCGGGGACGACGAGCGGCACTCGCGTAATATCCGTTCCCTCGAACGTGCTTATTTGTCCGGCCACGATATCCTCGACAGTGCCGACCTGGCCCGCGGTCATGCCTGTGCTGACGCAGAGCGCGGTCAGTTCGGCATCGATGTTTCCGGCGTTTTCAACCGAACAGGGGTCCAGCGTTGCGTTACGCAGTGACGTCACACGCGGCGAGGCGATCTCCCCGACGTTTGGCGCCCGTACGGCACGCTGCATCATCGCCCGCAAGCGCAATGATTCGACCGGACGGTAACTGAATCCCGCTTTCCAGGTCTCGTTGGAGCCGCTCGGGTTGTAGTCCGAAGTACGAAAGCCCAGTTCCAAATCGAGTTGCTGGAAGCCGGTCTTGCCGCTGACTATCGGGATGATGGCTTCGCCGAAGAACTCGCTTACATCGAAGCCGCCCGCGACCGGCAGGAGATTGCCACCGGCTCCGCCAAGGCAACTGTCCGGCGCGAGTTTCAGACACTCGTCAGGAGTTCGCGTACCGAATTCCTCGCGGTACTCTGCGCCGACACTGACGGCGACCGGCGTATCGGCCCACGGAATCTGCAGCCCGTTGATGGGTCCGTTCACCGACCCGGTGTAAATCGTCTGCTGGTAGTTCTGCGTCTCGATACCAACGGCGCTCGAATACGCAGCCTGATCCGGCGTAATCGAACCAAAACCACCGAACAGGTTCAGAGGAACGCAAGCTGTGCCACCGGTACGGCAGGTCGGTACGCCGTTAACATCGACCACATTCAAGGCATTCGTAATGTTCGTAAGGTTGGTGTAGCCGGCGCTTATTGTGCTGCGATCCGACTCGCCGTGCTGGAACGACACGTCGTAGTTCCAGTCTCCGACCAAAGTGCCGCGAGTACCGAGCACAAGCTGGAACGCGTTGTTGTCGTAGCCTGTCGAGCGCTCGCCGAACTCCACCGTGCGGCGCCGGTATGAAATCAGCAGATCGTCTGCAGCATCGACAACGCCGTTGCCATTGAGATCGCGCCAGTTCTCGAACAGGAAATCTCCGGGATTGCCGGGATCCGGTGTGTTGGCGACATTGATGTTGCCGTTGGCGCGGTCCGTTTCCGCCTGCGCGATGATGGAGGCACGAGCCTGGTCGGACATCAACGGGTTCGACAATGGAGTAAAGAATGTCGTACCGAAGATGCCGGAGGCGGCAACCTGTTGACGCACGTTGGTGCTGCTGAAGTTGATACGCGAATAGACTTCGGCATACTCGTTGATCTCGAAATGGCCGAGTGCGGAGCCGCCGAAGCGCTCAAGCGGCGTCTGGTAGTAATTGAACGGGTTGAAGTTGAACACGCTGCAATCGCCCGCCAGAGTTCCGTCCTCGCGGAACTGCCAGCCGCCTGCCACTGCTGCGCCACCGGCGATCGCGATACGTGTCGGCACAGTCGTGGTCGAACCGCCTGCCACGACGGAGCCCGGACCGCCGCAGCCGGCCGGGCCGGGTTCCGGTGCCTGTCCGGAGAGAAAGGCATCGTAGTTGGCGCCGTCCGCCGTCCCGATGCCCAACTGCCCGAGGGGACGCGCGCCGAGCAGCACGGATTCCCGATCCGACCAGTTCAGATTCAATACGACGTTGCCGCGGCCGTCCGCAACGTTGGAGCCGACGGTCAGCGACAGGTTTCGTACGTCGCCGTCATTTTCATCGGTGACGCTGTAGTAACCACGCAGATCGACGCCCTCGAAATCATCTTTCATGATGAAATTCAGGGCCCCGGAGATCGCGTCAGAACCGTATACCGCCGAAGCACCGCCGGTAATGATATCGATGCGTTCAATAAGCGCCGTCGGGATAACCGAGGTATCGATGATGCCGTTGGTGTTGTACGGCGTGACCCGTTTGCCGTCGATGAGTACCAGGTTGCGCTGCGACCCGAGGCCGCGCAGATCGATCGAGGCGACGCCTACGGTGCCGTTGTTGACGTTTTGGCCATCATCCGGCTTGGTGATCGGCAACAGGCGAAGAATTCTCTCCACTTCCGGTTGCTGTTGCAGTTCGATCTCATCCGCGGCTACCGAATAAACCGGGCTTGCGGATTCCACGCCCGGTACCGCAATGCGTGTGCCGGTCACCGTGATTTCTTCGATTTCGCCTGCCTCCTGCGCGCTGGCGGTGGTCGCATAACCTGCTGCCGTTGCCATGGCTCCGACATATAGGGCGCGTCGGATCGCCTGGCGTATCGCTGTGTTGCTGTTCATGCACTTCCTCCAATTGAGCCGCAGATTGACCTGCTGTGGCAGATCCCTGCGTAGTTGTCACAGGGTTGAGTGTTTTGTCGCGGACGTCCGCGGTTTACCCCGGGAGCAGCCTGTTGCTGCCCGCAGGATTCCCGCCCCGCCCAGGTCGTAGCAAAAATCCTACAAGCGGGAAGGTCGCGTGCTGATACTGTTTTGGAATGTGTAGCGTCGGCGAGATGCGCCAGACGGCAGGTAAATCAACAGCATGGGGAACAAATGCCGGTTCGCTATGTCATCGACGCCGCTTATTACCGGCCCGATTGTGGTAAAATAGCTACATTGAGTGGCCGGCTGGCAATGGCAAGGAACAAGGCGCAAATCATGAACTTGCGACCAAGGGATTCACGGGATCCGGGATAGCGCGGCGATGATCGGCGCGGCAAACGGGTACCAGACCGCCGCGCATTCCGGCAATGCCGGACGGAAAGTGCCTTTTTTCGACGTGACTGCGGGAGTAATGACCGACGAATCTAAGAATTATTCGGCATATGATGCAGGCAGTAAGAGCGAGGTCTGCTACGTTTCCGGTAGGCCGGTCACACGCTGCATGCCGAATGCTTAAGGATCGTTCTCACCGCGTTGCCTGGCGCTTTTTCTGCTTCTCCTGCACGCGACGGACTGCGCCCCGGAAGCGCGCCTCGAGCGGATTCTCGCCGTAACGGCCTTTGTGCTGGTGACGAATGCGATACACACCCGGCACTTCGAGCGCCACGCCGCCGGTGTCCATCAGCCAGCGAAACGACCGGTCTTCATACGCTTTGGACCAACGTTCGACGGGCCGCTGAAAGAATTTTATCTGCTCGCAGTAACCACAGGCGCGTGCAACGTCGCCGTGCACGATCTGGTACGGGCCGGTCGCGTGACGCAGCGCGTGAAATTCGAATCTGCTTACGTCTATGTCCAGGACGCGCGGCTCGGCCTGTTTCGTCGCGAGCAGCGGGTCGTTCTCATCCAGCAGAGAGGTTATATGTTCACCGCGAGGATAGACCATGCGGTCGCGCCTGCCCTGCAACTGATCGCAAAGACTGTCCAGGCAATCGCGATGGAAAACAGTGTCGCAGTCGGTGAACCACACCCAGTCGGCACTGGTCTGCCGGGCAACGCGATTTCGCCCGATGCCGCGACGAAAGAGTTCCTGACGGGGCATCGGGACCCAGTTCCACGTAACGCCCGGTACCTTGATCGCACCGAAGAAATCCAGCATGGCGCGGGTGGTTTCATCCTCCGGCGCATGAAAAACAGTCATGCGGACAGTGGCCCGCGTCGGCGGGTAATTCACCAGCGAACTGAGCTGGTATACGAGGAGGTGTGCGTAGTTCCAGCAATGGCTGGCAATCTCGATCGACAATTTTCCGGTGCGCGCATGCAAGGTCGCGGGGTCGGGCAGGGTGACGAACCATTTCGATGGCACGATGCCGCTGGCGGCGGCACGAATCAGCAATTCCTCGGCGGCCTTTATCGGATGCAGGGCCATGATCTCGTGCCGCTCAGGATGACTTTTCCAGCAGGAACCACGTGAGGTCGTCCCAGCGCGCTCCGGTATTGCGATCGGTGTAATCGTCGCCAAACTGTCCCGCCCAGAATTGTTCCTGCGGGGTCGAAAAATTCGTCATCCGGAAGTTCTCCCCTGCAACAGTTGATACTTTGCCTCGGCCAGTGCCCAGTCCTGTTCGGTGTCGATATCCTGCGCCTCGCGAGCGTCAAGGACGATCGGCACGGCAGTCGGTCCGAGGATGCGGAACTCCGGATCCCGCAGTGCCGCGGTTCGCAGCCAATACCATTGGCCTGCGTCATGGTACGTGCGCTCCAGGTCCTGGGTGCGGCTGTGCGCATGCTGCGGCTGCAACAAGTGCAAGCGCCCGTTACGAACGACCAGCGCTCGCTGCGCCGGGTGTCCGAATGGCACGACGCCGAGCACACAAGCGGCTTCCGGATTCTTCTGCAGCAGATCCCATCCCGAGCGTAGTGTTGCAGGCTGTGTCAGCACGGCTGTCGGATAGACACAGCACAATGCGTCGAATTCCTGACCGGTATCCCGTAAGCCTGCAACAACTTCGCGCAGGACTTCCAGTGTGGTGGCGTTATCGCCGGCAGTCGCGGCGGAGCGCATGAACGGGACACTGGCGCCGCAGTCCCTTGCAATTCCGGCAATTTCCTCGTCGTCGGTTGAGACCATCACATCGGCGAACACGCCGCATTCGCGCGCCGTACGGATCACATGGCAGATGATCGGCGTTCCGTGAAACGTGCGGATGTTCTTCCTCGGGATGCGTTTCGAACCGCCCCTGGCAGGAATAATTGCAATGTTTGTCATCGAGCCGTGGCGTTGGCTGGCCTGGCGAGCAGTGACCAGTCGACGGGTGTGCCGGCAGCAATGTCCCGCGAGGCCGTTCCGCCGAGGACTTCCTCGAGGTGCCTGGGATGGAGGCCGTGCCCCGGCCGAATGCTGCGGACGTTGCCGCTCGTGAACCTCTCGCCGGCCTTCACGTCTTTCACAACGAACAAGGAGCGCCGGAGCGCGCGGCTCGCTGCTTCCTTGGCCGACGGTGTGTAGTTGATTTTGCCGAAGGCCTGTTCCGCGTCGCGGATAGCATCGACCAGGGCGCGGAACTCGTCCGGTTCCATGGAAAAAGCAGAATCGGGGCCCGGTTGTGCGCGCGACAGCGTGAAATGCTTCTCGACGATGCAGGCGCCGAGCGCAACCGCGACAACAGCTGCGGTGTGTCCCGGAGTATGGTCGCTCAGACCGATCGGCACGCCAAAACGACGTGCCATGTCCGGGATCGTGCGCAAATGCATTTCCGAAACCGGGGCCGGGTAGGCGCTGGTGCACTTCAGCAGCGCAACGGGACCGGATTGCGCTGATCGGAGCGTTGCCAGCGCTTCTTCGATTTCTTCCACGGTGGCCATGCCGGTCGACATGATGATGGGTTTCCCCGTTGCCGCAACCTGTCGAAGCAGCGGCAGGTCGATCAGTTCGAACGATGCAATCTTGTGTGCCGGTACGTCGAGCTCTTCGAGGAAGTCCACGGCCGCGGCGTCAAAAGGCGTCGAGAAAAAATCGAGCCCGAGTTCGAGGGCAAGTTGCTGCAGCTTTGGCTGCCACTCCCACGGCATTGCGGCTTCCTGGTACAGCTCGAACAGCGTCCGGCCGTCCCACAGTGTGCCGCCACCGACGACGAAAGGTGCGAGCCGGCTGTCGATGGTGAGGGAATCGGCGGTGTAGGTCTGTACTTTCACGGCATCCGCGCCGGCTTTGTGCATGGCACGGATCAAAGCCACAGCCTGGTCGAAATTCTGGCCGTGATTCGCCGACAGTTCCGCCACGATGTAGCACGGATGACCGGGACCGACGTCACGTTTACCGATTCTCATGAAAGACTGAACAACAAAGCACCACCCTGTGACCGCCGGGGCTTGTTGGATTCCGGCGGAGCTTCACGCTCGGTGAAGCCGGCGCGCCGGAATGCGGCCGCGGAAGGGATATTCTCCGGCCGGACCCACGCATCGACAGTCAAACACCAGCCGGCCATGAGCGAGTCTACCGCAGCCAATCTGACCAGTCTCGCGGCGAGTCCCTGCCCCCTGACCTCTGGCGCAAGGCTGAAACTGAGCGTTGCGCGGGGTCCGTCGCGGTCGAGGCGTACCTGCCCGACTGCGAGTCCGTCCTGATTCTCAACGACGAAAAGCCGGCAGTCGGGATCTGCGAGCCGCCGCGCCAGCCATTCGACATGGATGTCCCAGGGTATCGGTTCACTCGAAAAAGACATTCGCCGGGTCAGCGGATCGTTGGCCCACTCATACAGACGATTCCCATCCGTAACTGCAGCTCTGCGCAAATGCAACGGAAATGCTGCCATGCGCTAGGCCACACGGCACGCTCCGCGGCCATCGATCAATGCACGAGCATCGGCAGACATGCGCCGGCGCAGCGTGGCGTTGTTCAGTAATGGCGCAAGTTGCCGAAGCACTGATTGGTCATCCAGCTCACCGTGCACGCCAAGCATGACGGCAAGCCCTCGCGCGGCCAGCGCCGCAGCTCCCGCACGCTGATTGTCCGCCACGACGACGAGCGCAAGCGGCACTCCGAGACTGGCTAGTTCCCAGCACCCGGTGCCAGCTGCTGTGACGGCGAGTTCGGCATTGGAAAACACAGCAGGCAAATCGGGCGGGTCGACCAGGAGTTCCACGTCGTGCGTGCGGCGCAATGCGCTTGCTGCAACTTCGAGTTTCTGGAGATGGGGATTCGCCGGGCCGAGGATCACGGTGAGCTTAAGATGCCGATCGTGAAGTCCCGCCAGGATCTCGAGGATCCGCCCCGTCGCGTTCGGCGGATCGCTGCCGCCCATGGTGATGACCACGCGGTTTGCCGGATCGTTCCCTGGTCGCGCTGCCGCGCGCTCGCTGCCGGCATCGCCCGCCTGGAATTCGCGACGGAGCAGGGCAAATGCGCTGCCTGCGAGCACACAGCCTGTTGTGCCTGCATACAATTCCGGCGTGGCGTGCACGTTGGGATTGACGATCAATTGCAAAGCCGGGAAATCCTGTGCTGCCAAATCATCGACAACAAGCAGATGTCGTCCGCCGCTGTGCAAGGCCTGCAGGTAGTCGGGTCCGAACGGGTAGCCGTCGACCACGATCCAGGTCGCGT
>CAYXKM010000335.1:0-8792 GCA_964465665.1 uncultured Woeseiaceae bacterium | reverse complement strand
GCGGACCACGACATTCTGCTTGTCGCCCAGGTTCTCCAGCGCCTGCCGAACCTGCCCAATAAAATCCTGACTGACGTCAATGGTCTCTTCTTCATAATGCAACGGCGCAATCAGGTTCTGCACTTTCGCGCGCCTGGCATGTCCTTCGACGTATCGTAGTTTGCACACGGTTTCCATGCGGCATACTTTCAACCGCTCGATTTCATGCGGTACCAGTACCTCTTCCAGTGCCACCCGTTCCTTGACCTGGTCATACCACACCTCGACTTCGACGCGGCGATTCAGTGCCCGGCCTTCCTCGGTCAGGTTTGTCGCGACGGGCTGCGTGTCTCCCTCCCAAGCGTACGAGATCGCTTCGGGCGGCAACGCGAGCGCTGTCTGGAAGTACTCAGCGACTTCACCGGCCCGCTCTCGCGAGAGGCCGACATTGTCACCATAGATTTCCGCAAGCCGGGGTGACAAACGCCGGTCGTCGGCGTGCCCGATGAGGTGCAGGCGCACGTTGATACGGTCTCGCATGCGCTCGAGAATTTCGCTCAGTGATTCGACCGTGGTATCCGGAATGTTTGCAACACCCGACTCGAACCGGATCGGCGCCACCAGGTTGCCGAGTTTGACGGTTTCGAGTTCATCAGTGATCGTCTCCCGCGTTTCCAGGGTGTCACCCTGTTCGCTCTCGACGCGCTGCGGATCCTGCACCCATTGCATAAACAGATCGTCGCTCGGCAAGTGCCGTTCGACGGCCTCACCAATGGGCATCTCGTCGATGCTCGCAGCGTGTGCCGCGATTGGTGCCGACACCACGCTCAACATCAGCAAATGGCTTAGCTTCGACATGGCGCTCACCTGTCTATCACCCTGGGTTTATCCGGCGCAGCCCCGAGGCGCCAGAAGACTTCGGGCTCGATGACGAGCTCGTAGCAGCAGTTTTCCTCCGCCCACGCCGACATGATCTGCTTCTTGATCATTTCCAGCCGCTGGTCGACCAGGGCGTCACTCTCGACGTCCGCGACATAGGAGAGACGCAGGACCGCGGGACCCTTTTTCAGTTCGTTGATCAGAAGACCGATCCGAGACTTCCACTGGTTTCGCATCTCCACGCTGTCTGGCTCGAATACCGCGTCCGCGATGTCGAGGCCTACAACGCGATGGATGGACGCACCGAAGTTGATGCGCAAGGCCTTGCCGCGTGTGGCTCGTTGGACCTCTACCGGCCGTGTCGAAGCGCGGAATCCGCTCGGCAGGGTCCGGTCGTCGAGTTTGAGCACGAAGTTGCTGCCGCGACTCTCGTTCGGCGTTATGGCGCAGGTGATGTGATAGCGGCCGTAGGTATCGGTCGAAGCGGCGAGGCCGCGCGCGGTAACGACGCGTACGCCAGCCAGACCGGCTTCGTCATCGTCCTGGTAACCATTGCGGTTGGCGTCGTCGAATACCTTGCCGGTGACGTCGGTGCAATCGAAGGTCGGATCCGGAACTAGGCGCACCGTCGCCGAGGCTTCCTCGGACAATACCGTTCCTGTCAGCCCGTTGATGGCCTGTGCACGATTGATGAATTCGCCTTCGGTAACGCCGGCACCGACTGCAAGCAGCAGTTTGATCGTGTGACGGCCTTCGCTTGCGAGCGCGAGATTCGTCCACGTCAGCTCGCGACCGATGACCGTCGGCTCCGTCGGCACGTCGTCGAAGCGGGCGGAATCTTCCACATAGCGGAATCCGGCCGGGAAGCGATCGACGATGTTAATGTCCTGCAGGGCAATGCCGAACGAGTTACCTACCGTGATTGCATAGGGCACCAGCTGGCCGCGCGTGACGTTCAGCATCGGCGTTGTCTTCGTGATCGAGACAGCGCCGGTCAACACCGGGTCCAGCGGGATGTGATTGTTGAACAGCTGGCTCGAACCCGGCATCTGGCTGTTGTCCAGCGTCAGGTACGAGTGATAGCTGGTACCTGCACTTCGCGCAGGTACCGAGACCGGCGGTGCGAATTCGGAAATCTGTACCTCGCAATGCTGACTCGTGGCCATGATGGCGTCATTGGCCGATGCCGGGCAGGACGGAACATCGAACGGTACGGTCGTCAGATCGGACGTCGGCGGAATCAGCTCTGAGGGTCCCGCCACATAAGCGCTGCCGGGCGCCACAACCTGAATCAGATAGTTGCCGCCACTCGGGCAGCCCGGATCCGAGAAATTGATGTCGAACTTGTAATAACCGCTCGCGGTCGTGACTTGGCCGTATTGCAGCGGGTCGTCGAAACAGCTTGCCGGCACCGGCGTGCTGCCGCTCGCATCGAGGAGCGTGACGGTTGCGCCGGCGATCGGCGACCGCGCCACCGAGTCGTAAACTACGCCATTCGGATCGATCGGCAGGTTAAGCGCCAGCAGGTTGCTGCCCGGTGTAACGACGATGTCGTCGATGCGTTGCAGACCGTCGGTAAAATCGGAATCGGTGCGACCAAGCATGGCCGTCCTGATTCCGGCACCGGGCGAGGTGAATCGCAGTGAGTATAAGTCCGGGGTCAGATAGTTCGGCGTCACACCCGCCATCAGGAAGTTGCCGCTGGCATCGGTAACGACCGAGCGAATCGGCTGGCCGTTGCGGAGCAATTCGACGGTCCAGCCCGTCAGCAGGCGCTCCGCGGCGTCCGGCGTGTCATCGAAATCCGCGTCGTGCCATACGGTACCACTCAGCATACCGACGCCCAGCACGGCGCCGACGTCGATCGAGACACTCGCCGTAGCGTATTGCGTCGGGTCGTTCCACGTGACCTGTGCGGTGTTCGTCACCGGCGTCCCATCCACGAGGGTCGGATTGACAATCGCCCGGAACCGGAGCACGGCAGTTTGACCGGGGTTCAAGGGCCCGTATTCAGTGAAGTAATCGGCCGTCAGCGTTGTGCCGGCGAAAGTCAAGCCGTCCATGAAACCGTTCAGTGTCGCTGACTGATCGACATAGGTCAGATAGCCCGGGAACGGATCGTCGAGATTGTCGGTGATCAACACATACAGCGCCGGGACCGCGCCGACGTTGGTCACCGTCACAACGTACTCGAGTGTCGAGCCTGCCAGTACGGGACCGCCGTTGACGACCGACACGCCTTTGGTGATCGTGAGTTGCTGAGCATCTCCGACGACAACGACGGTCGGCTCCGGGCCGGTCGTCGGGTTTCCATCGCCGTCCGTAAGCAGGTTGGGCACTTCGGTGCTGTAGACGACAGCCTGGTTCGTGATCAGCGTACCGGTAGGCGTGCCGGCGTTTACCTGCAGATCGAACTGCACGATTGCCGACTCGCCGGCGGTAAGTACACCCTCGCCGGCAGCCGGCAGCGGCGGCGTCAGATCGGCCGAACTGACCGGGATACCTGCAATCAGCGGGAACACGCCACCGTCGGGCTGACCGACCGGAAGCCCGTTCACGGTCACCGTATCGGCAACGTAGGTCGTATCCGCCGGCACCGCGTCGCTCAGTTCGACTGCGGTCGCCGCAATAGCGCCGTTGTTGTAAATCTGGATGGTGTAGCGCAGCACGTCACCCGGGTCGACGATGCCCGGAGATCCGAGATCGACCTGCAGCGCGGCCGATTTCGGTGCAAAGAACAGTGGCAGATTGCCGACGATGTCGCGGGTCGGGTCGTCGGCAACCGGCGTCCGCGGATCGTCGGACGGCTGATCGGCGATGCCGTCGTCAACTGCACTGACGAAGGCCTGGTTCGAGATCACGGTGCCGTCCGGCACGTCCGGATAGACGACCACGTCGAAGACGATCGTGGCAAGGTTGTCCGCGACACCCGCATTCATCACGCCCGGCGTCGGATCCTGCGGCGCATGGATGAGAATGCCGTCGACCAGCGGCAAGCCGCCCGAGGCCGAATCCGCCAGCGCAACGCCGTTCAATGTCGTGCTACCGGCGACGTAGGTGGTATTGGCCGGCAGCTGGTCGACCAGTTCGACGCCGGTGGCATGGTCTGTACCGGTATTGCGCACGGTGATCGTGTAGCGCAGGGTCTCGCCGGCCAGCAGCACGTTCGGATCGCCGGTCACATACGAGGAAATTTTCTCGACGCGGAACGCGGGCGTGGATTCGATGAGCACCTGCGTCGGATCCTCGTCGCCTGCTACGTTGGGATCCGCGGCGCCGTTTACGTAGGGATCGTCGCTCTGCGCGACCGGCAGCCCGTCGTAGCGAAGCTCGGACTGGTTGTAGACGAACGTGCCGTCGGCGATCACCGGCACCAGGTCGACCTCGAACTCGACCAGCACGCTTTCGCCGAGCCCGCCGAGACTCAAGCCCTCGACGTCGAGCAAGCCGCTGCCGGCCGCGCCGCCGGCAGGATCGGTGGCGCCGGAATTCGCGCCGGCGGGCAGGGTGACCACGTTCAGGGTTCCCGCCTGGAACATCGGCGCCGCGTTGAGGCGATCCAGTTCGTCGACGATGCGGAAACCATCGAGCGGCGTGTCGCTTAAGTTTTCGATCCGCAACCGGTAGCGCAGGGTGTCGCCGGGGGTGGCCACGGTTGCCGGGTCTTCGCCGCTGGTGACGTTGACGACGGTCTTGTCGAACAGCAGCACGGGCATGATCACCAGTACGCTGTGGGCGTCCTCATGGTCGAGCTCGAGGGGCGATCCGTCAGTCAGCGTTCGCGTATAGGTGGTACGGTCCGGATTGCTGCTCAAGTCGTCGAACCATTCGATTGCGCCGGCGACATTGGTCAGCATGACGCCGTCCTGGCTGTCGGCGTCGAGCTGGGTCCGATAGGTAATGATCAAGCGCTGGTCCGTGTCGATTGCCGCCGCAGGCGTGAGCATCGCGAGGGCGAGCTCGCAGGCAGGGGCGCCGGTGTAGGAGAGCGTGAAGTCGGTTCCCGCGAGCAGCGGGCCTTTGCCGGAGACGGGCGTGGCGCCGTCGGCCGCGAAGACCTGCGCGCTCAGCACCTCCGGGGCGGAATCGCACATGCCGCCCGTCGCGCCGTCCGGCAGGGCGTCACGTATGGTTGTATCCCAGGCATCGTTCGGTCCGGTGTTTCGGACGTCGATGGCGAATACGCCAGACTGTCCGACAGTCATCGTCGCTGGCCCGGACTTCGTGACCTCGAGCACCGGCGGCACCACCACGAACTGCCCGTCCAGGTTCGCGGTGTTTACCTGGCCTCCTTCTAACGTGATGAATTCGCCCACCGGATTGCCGTCCTCGTCGAGGAAGGTCAAGCCCAACGTGTAGGTCACTCCGCCAACGGTGAAGGTCGTCGGATCGGGCAGGTCGATGAACGTCACACGGTCGGTACAGCCTTCTCCGGGTGGCGTCGGGTAGGGGCAGGGGTCCTGGTTGTTCGGGGTTTCCTCGTGCGTGAACGTGAAAGTGAAGGTCAACGGGCCCGTCTGGGCGCCATCGACCTCGAAGTCGAGGATGATATCGAGCTGAACCGAAGTCAGGGAAGGATCGGAGACCGGAAAATTCCGGTGCACAAATGTCGCAACCGGAAACGTCTGCGGGTCCGGGATCGTTATGGTGACGTCATAGCCGCTCTGCGGACCGGTGGTCGTGCCCCAACTGATGCTCGAGGTCGGTACGCCGTTCGTGATGACGGGATCGCCCGGCTGACTTCCGGGGGTGTCGTCCGTCGG
The DNA here is from genome assembly GCA_964465665.1 of uncultured Woeseiaceae bacterium. GTDB lineage: Bacteria > Pseudomonadota > Gammaproteobacteria > Steroidobacterales > Woeseiaceae > JAKEGN01. The sequence continues at coordinate 3,171 of CAYXKM010000335.1, read as the reverse complement.
GGAATGCCAGTTTGCGGCCGCGGACGTGAACGTGATCTGAGTCTGGGCCGCTGCGTCGGCCGACCACAGGAGCGCAGCCAGTACCGTCAGGCAGACGGACTGTCGCACGGATCGCGTTCGAAGCCCCGCGGAGCCGTCCCCGAAAAGGGCTCGCCTGGTTCTGCTGCATTGAATCATGGTCGGTCGCTACTTATCCGTGAGCGCGTCTCTCACCAGCGGGGTAGCCCGATCCAGGATCGTGATTCGGGCGGTACCGCTACCGTAGAGAGTTCTCTCCTTAGGCCGGTGACTTTGCGTCGCCACCTTTCGGCGGGTTTGCCTTTGTCTGAATCGAGACGGAACTATGAAGAACACATGTGCTGAAAAAGGTGATCTGCATCACAGGTTTCAGTCGCTGACGAATGTGTTTGTCGGAGGCTTGGCGCAACTTTGCTGCGACGCTGGAGGCCGCGTCAGCACTGGTGTTCCGCCCCAGGTCGGGATTATGTGCCAGCGGTCGCCGGCGCCTGCAGCGGTTCTCAAGGTGCCGCGGTCATCCCCGGGCGGCCCTAGGCCGGATTATGTCGAGTGGATTGCGTATTCAGGCGGCAGGCAGGAAGTCGATCGGGTAGATGATCGTCACGGCGACGATGTCATCCTTCGCGCCAAAATCGAATCCGCGAACCCGGTCCACGACCTGCTCTGCAAGTATTGGTGCCTGCATATCGGAAGATTGCAACTGGCAAAATGACACGCTGCCGTCCGGTTCGATCGTCAGTCGCAATACCAGTTGACCACGCAAAGTCGGATCCTTGCGCAATTCACGATTGTAGAGTCGGTATAAAGCCGCCTTGTATCGATCGAATACGATCTGAATTTCTTCATCGGTGCGGCCGGCGGACTGGCCGCCGCTCAGCGGGCGGTCGGGGCCGTCACCGCCACCGATGGAGCTTGCGACGCGGGTGACGGCAACGCCTCCTATTTCGTGTCCACCGCCACCGCCGATGCCACGACTGATGTCGGCGAGGTTGATGCCGCCACTCGAGCCTGACGCACTTGTTGTAACCATGGAACGTTCAGGGCGCCCGATGGCATCCTGACCGGCAGTACGAACCGAAGCTTGGGAACCGAGCCGGGCCGTCGGCCCGCTCGACGCGCGCTCCGCGAAGCTGTCACGGAACGCAAGTATGCCTTTCGATTTGACTTGTTCGCGTGTATCCGGCTTTGCCACCTCCGCAACCACCGGTGTGTCGGTGACCTCCGGCAACTCGTCAGGCGGCTGTTCCTCCGCCAGGACCGGTTCGGGCTCAGGTATTTCCTCCGGAACTTTCTGCTCCTGCACTTCGACTGGCGGCGGCGGAGGCGTTCGCACCTCACGAATCAGTTTGGCAACCCGCTCCGGCACCTCTGTTAATTCCTCGCGCAAGGGTATCGGCAAGTCGATCATCGGCAGCAGCAGACCGATGAGCAAACTTATAAGCAGCGCGGCGGCCACGGACCTTCGGGCGAACCGGTCGTCCTCGCCGCCCCGGGCCCATGGCATTACTTGCGGCCGATACGATGGCAGGTCGACTTCGCGTTCGACCGCCCATTCGGACTTGCGAATTTCCTCGCGCTCCATCGCGTCGCGAAGATCTGCGTCGAGGTGATCGAGAACGTCGTTCTGCTCGCCAATCTCCCGGAGAATGGCCTGACGCCGCTCGTCTACCTGTGTTAATTCGTCGGCATAGGCATCGAGGTTTCGTCGGGCTTCCCCGATGTGACGCGTCTCTCCCTCGAGATCGCCCCGATCGCCCCAGAATAACTGCTTCGCACCGAGGTCATCGAGTTCTTGCAGCGAGTCGCAGACGAGCCGCAACAACTCATACTGATCGCCTTTCTGCCCCAGTGTGGCAAGTTCTTCGTCCACGGCGCGGAGCCTGCCCTGGAGTTCGCCAAGCTGGCGTTCGGCGCGCTCAAAGTTCTCACGCGAAAGTTTTTCCTCTTGCGAGATCGCCGAATTGTCGTCGTCGCGCGCGTCCATGCGAATCTAACCCGCTGCTGCTGTTGCCGGCACTTTCTGGATTACCGCAAGCGATATATTCTCGTACCCCTCGCCGGTGCATGTGGACATGATCTTCTTGATTACTGCGAAAGGTACGGACTTGTCAGCCAGAATTGTGACCTCCTGACTGGCTGCCACGGCCATCGTGTTCGGGCCAAGTACGTTTTCCTTGATTTCCGCGAGCCGCGTCGCAATCGGATCGACACTCGCCGATGGGCCTTCAAGAATATCGGCCACCCAGGCGACCAGCACGCCTTGCACAAGAACCTCATCCTTGCTCACGAAGATCACGACCGTCTCCCGAGGCTTGGACTCGACCCGCGACTCGGGCAAAGTCACGGTCTTTGGAGCCTCCAGTATCTCTACCGATCCCGAGTTCACCAGCAGGAAGAAGACCAGGATCGTGAACACGTCCATCAACGAAGTCAGATCCATCTTGCCAATCTTCCTGCGGTTTCTGGACATCCGGCCAATTCGTCGCGTGCTTCTCATGGTGCATCTCCGACGGAAATTTCCGTGAACAGCGCATACAACTGCAGTCCATCAGGATCTTGCAGCCCGTCAGGATTTTCCTCCGCAATCTCGACGCTCCTGACGACATCCATTACCCGGATCAAATAGTCGTACGGAATCTGGCGCTCCATGAGTACCGATGCGGCATCCTGTTTGGGATATTCCAGTTTCAGTGCGACCATGAAGTCCGAAAGCGTCTTCAGGTCGTATTCGTCATCCACCTTCGGGATAGTTGCAATGATGGCGGCGCCATTACTTATCTCGATCCCCGCCTCCCGAACGATTACTTCGGGGCGGAAGGACTTTTCGTTGGGGGTCGGCCCACCGGCCGTGCTCGGCAGGTTGAGTTCAACAATCGACAGCCGCGAAAACACCGCCGTTATCAGCAGGAACGGCACCAGAACCACCATCAGGTTGAGAAACGTGGTTACGTCGATTTCGTGCGCGTCTTTCGATCGTCGCTTGTAGTGGTGACGTCTTGCCATGTCCGTTACGCCGCGAGAGGCCGCTGGGTCCTTCTCGAGAAGACATTGAGAGCCTTGACTGTGGCCATCTCCAGACTGTCGACGATGTCGCCCGTTTTGTTGGTCAGAACTGCGTGCACGATGAGCAACGGGATGGCTACAATCAGTCCG
>CAYXKM010000334.1:0-10594 GCA_964465665.1 uncultured Woeseiaceae bacterium | reverse complement strand
GAAAGCTGGCGTAAGGTCTCCTTGCGGATCAGGATGGTCAGCATCTGTGCCGTGACGCCGATTGCCGATGTAATGTCCTCGGGTCCGTACAACGGAAACTCGACATCGACAGCAATGACGATATCGACGTCCATCTCCCTGATGACCGACACCGGAACGTTTCCGACCAGACCTCCGTCGACCAGTGTGCGCCCTTCCAGCACCACCGGGGCAAACGCCCCGGGTACCGCCATGCTTGCCCGCATCGCCGTCGCCAGGTCCCCGCTCGCCAGGACGTACGCTTCACCTGTCTTGATATCTGAGGCGACTGCGCGGAACGGGATCGGCAGAAGATCGAAATCATGGATGTCTGCCACTGCCAGAGTATGTTCACGCAATATCTGCCCGAGTTTCTGCCCTTGGATGAAACCCAGCGGAATCCGCACCTCACCATCGCGCAGCCCGAGTTCGAGACGTATCGGAAACTGGTCGTCGTCCTGCTTGCGGCGAAACGGACGATTCTCGCGTTGCGGTTCGTCTCGAAACGCATCTGCCCAGTCGATGGTCGAAACAAGATCCTCGATCTCGGCGGGCGTCATGCCGGCCGCGTAGAGCCCGCCGACAACGGCGCCCATGCTGGTGGCGGCAATTGCGTCGATCGGAACTCGCAGTCTCTCGAGTTCACGCAGCACACCGATGTGCGCAGCGCCACGCGCGCCGCCACCGCCGAGCACCAGACCGATACGTGGCCGCTCCTCTGCCGCGGCATCGTCAAGGTCCTCTGCCACAGACAGATTCGCGGTGAGAACCAGTATGGCGGCGACGAACAGCTTCAATACGCTGGCGTACTTCGGGACTCGATGGGTCAGGGCAGGAATTTTCATGGAATTGCCTTGTCGATTTGACGAATGGTCGTACGGGTCAGCGGGGGATTATAATGAGTTGGCCTGCCGGTCGCCCTTTCGCAGCAGCAGGACATCGGACAGGCGATCGATCGATTGCGGAATCGCCTGTTCGCTTCGGCGCCCTTCACTGGAATTGGAGTATTCAATGGTTGATGCAACACCGGTTGCGCCTGCACAAGGCGCAAAGATAACGATTCGGAACGGCAAACTGACAGTCCCCGATAATCCGGTCATTCCGTACATCGAAGGTGACGGCACCGGCCCCGACATTTGGCGGGCCACGGTCAGGGCACTGGATGCTGCCGTCGAAAAATCGTACAAGGGCAAGCGCAAAATTCACTGGATGGAAGTCTACGCCGGGCAAAAAGCATTCGACCTTTTCGACAACTGGCTGCCCGATCAGACCGTCGATGCCTGCCGCGAATATCTCGTTTCCATAAAGGGTCCGTTGACGACACCGATAGGCGGCGGCATCCGGTCGCTGAACGTTGCCCTGCGCCAACTGCTCGATCTGTACGTCTGCCTGCGCCCCGTACGCTGGTTCAAGGGTGTTCCCTCACCGGTCAAGGACCCGGGCAGCGTGGACATGGTCATCTTTCGCGAGAATACCGAGGACATCTATGCGGGCATCGAGTTCGAGCAGGGTACTGCCGCGAATGCCCGATTCCTCAAGCTCTTCAAGGAAAATTTTCCGGCAGAGTTTGCCAAGATTCGCTTTCCCGAGAGTTCCGGCATCGGCCTGAAGCCGGTTTCACGCGAAGGCAGTGAAAGACTGGTTCGATCCGCGCTCGAGTACGCCATTGCCAACAAACGCAAGAGCCTGACGTTTGTGCACAAGGGTAACATCATGAAATACACCGAAGGCGCGTTTCGCAACTGGGGATACCAGCTTGCGGAGCGCGAGTTCGCCGACCACACCTACACCTGGGACCAGTGGGATCGCAGCAAGGTCGAGAAAGGCCTGGATGCAGCGAACGCCGAACAGGAAGCGGCACTCAAGTCCGGCAAGATCCTGGTTAAGGACGCGATTGCCGATATTACTTTACAGCAGGTGCTGACGCGCGCCAGCGAATTCGATGTCATAGCGACCATGAATCTCAACGGCGATTACCTGTCCGATGCTCTCGCCGCGCAAGTGGGTGGCATCGGCATCGCGCCGGGCGGCAATATAAACAACGTCAGCGGACATGCTGTTTTCGAAGCGACTCACGGCACTGCACCGAAGTATGCCGACCAGGATGTCGTGAATCCCGGGTCCCTGATCCTGTCCGGCGAAATGATGCTGCGTTACATGGGCTGGACCGAGGCCGCCGACCGGATCATTTCAGCGATGGACAGGACCATCGAACAGAAAACCGTCACTTATGATTTTGCGCGACTGATGGAAGGCGCGACCAAGGTGAAGTGCAGCGAATTCGCAACCGCAATGATCCGGAATATGTAGTCACCGGGCCTTTGCGTACAGAAACGCCGGCTTCAGCCTCTGGTTATAGTCACTCAGCAGCTTGAGCTGGCGCCGCGTTTCGGCATGGTCCCAGTGCAGTTCAGCGGCTGCCAGTTGCGCAACGGCTGGCGCGAGCGACGCGCCCTGGTCGGCGCAGAGGCCGATCATCATTCGCCGGTGCACGATATCGATGAGGTTGATCGCCATTTCCTCGTGCACGGCAAACGCTGCTTCGGCCCCGAGTATCTGCCGATCTTCGCCGAGTACGGCTTGCAGCTCAGGCCGCTTTTCCGCGAGATCGACGACCTTCGATGCACGTCCGCCATAAATCGAAATCAGCCGTTCCCGGCCGGCTGCGGACAATGCGGGCAAGCGGTTCAGCCTCCGTCTCGCTTCGTCGAGGCTGTGGCCGCCGGGCAGTATCCTGTTCCGCGTGATGCATTTTTCACTCTCGGCTTTGAGGGCTCTGACCGCGAAATCCACGACCTGTTCGGCCAGATTGCGATAAGTCGTCAGTTTGCCGCCGACGACGGAAACCAGTCCGCGCGCCTGGCGGCCGTGTTTCTTGATGATGTGGCGTCGCGTAATTGCTGATTCGGGGCCTGACGGCCGCTGCGGAAGAGGCCGCACGCCGGCGTACGCATAGTTGATGCTGGCAAGGGTCAGCCCGGCGCGCGGAAATACACGATTGGTTTCGTTAATGAGGTACTGAACCTCTTCTTCGCTTGCGGTGGCATCGGCCGGATCGCCGTCGTAGCGTATGTCCGTGGTGCCGATCAGGTATTGTCCGTTCCACGGAATGATAAAAAACGGCCGGCGGTCGGCAGCCGCTTCGGCGTAAAAAGCGTCGTGCGGTGCACCGTCGAATGTGTCGACGACGATATGGCTACCCTTGGTGCCGCCCATCAGCCGGGGCATGTTTCGATTGACGGTGCTCAAGACCTGGTCCACCCAGGGGCCTGCGGCGTTGACCACCATCCGCGCATGCACCTCGAGTTGCGATTGCGTCACACGATCCGCGAACTGCACGCTGCACACTTCACCCTTGCGCACCGTTATGCCGATAACCGGGCTGTAGGTACGGATGTCGGCGCCGGCCTCGTATGCCCCGATGACGTTTTCAAGCACAAGGCGCTCGGCGTACGTGACCTGGGCATCGAAATAACTGGCGCCGCCGACCAGTCCCGCGTCCAGTACACCGGGTTCCTGCCTGAGGAACTCCTTGCGCGACAACATGCGGTGGCGTGGAATCGATCTGCCGATTGACAGCAGATCGTAGGTGACGAGACCGAGCCGGATCATCAGGAGCCCGCGTCGGCTGTTTTCGTACACGGGGATTTTCAGGCGCAATCGCTTCACCAGGTGCGGCGCCACTTTGCGCAGCAAACGACGCTCTCTCAGGGACTCGAAGACGAGCGGCAGCTCGCCGTACTCAAGGTAGCGCAATCCGCCGTGAATCAGCCGGCTCGACCAGCTCGATGTGCCACTGCCGATATCGTTCCTGTCCAGCAGCAGAACCGAAAGGCCGCGCAATGCGGCATCCCTGGCGATGCCGGCGCCGTTGATACCTGCGCCAATCACCACGAGATCGTATTCCGCGGCGCTAACCCCCATCAGGGGCGCACCTGACCGCTGCCGCGAACGATGTATTTGTAGCTGGTGAGCTGTTCGGCACCGACCGGACCGCGGGCGTGAATCCGGCCGGTGGCGATACCGATTTCGGCGCCCATGCCGAATTCGCCGCCGTCGGCAAACTGGGTCGACGCATTGTGCAGCACGATCGCGCTATCGACTTCATTCAGAAATCGTTCCGCCGCTGCGACATCTTTCGCCACGATGCTTTCGGTGTGTGCCGACCCGTAGTGTCGAATGTGCCGCATTGCCTCTTCAATATTGTCGACGACGCGAACAGAGATGATCGCATCGAGATACTCCATCGACCAATCCTCGTCCTTGGCAGCGACAGCCGCCGGAAATAAGTTGCGCACATCACTGTCGCCGCGGACCTCGCAACCGGCGTCGCGCAAAGCGCCAAGTACTTCCGGCAACAGGCGGGCGGCGGCACTTCTGTCGACCAGCAGCGTTTCGGCCGCGCCGCATACGCCGGTACGCCGCATTTTGGCATTCAGCACGACAGCGCGCGCGATCACAGGATCGGCCGACTCGTGCAGATAGACATGGCAGATCCCCTCGAGATGGCCGATAACCGGCACTCGTGCATCCTGCTGCACGCGCTGCACCAGTCCTTTGCCGCCTCGAGGGATCACGACGTCGACAAATGAGCCCATTGAGGACAACAGGTAAGCAACCGCTTCGCGGTCGGTCGTCGTCACCATCTGCACGGCGGCAGGCGAAATTCCCGATGATTCCAGTGCCTGCAACAGGCAGCGATGGATCGCCAGGTTCGATTGCAGGCTTTCCGATCCGCCGCGCAGTATCACGGCATTGCCGGACTTCAGGCACAAGCCGGCAGCGTCCGCCGTTACGTTCGGCCGGCTTTCGTAAATGATGCCGATCACACCGAGCGGTACCGCGACGCGATGAATCCTGAGACCGTTCGGCCTCGTCCACTCGGCGAGCAGCCGGCCGAGCGGGTCCGGCAAAGCGGCGATTGCAAGCAACCCGTTCGCCATCGCATCGACGCGGCCGGGATCGAGTTTCAGGCGATCGAGCAGCGCACCGCTCAGCCCCTGCTCTTGCGCCCACCGCAGGTCCAGCGCATTGGCCTGCAGGATGTCATCCTGCCGCTGTCGCAGGACATCAGCTGCGGCACGCAGTGCATCGTTTCGCAAAGCTTCGTTGCAGGTTGCGAGTGACCGGGCAGCTTCGCGCGCTGCCCTGCCCATGGCGTCCATCATTGCCGGAATCGGCTCCGGCCGCTGCGCCTTGCTTTTTGAACTCTCACGCATTGTTGTCGACACGGAACCAGACCAGGTCGTCACGATGCACCATCACCGAGCGGCCGCGATAGCCGAGTATGGATTCGATCTGCTCGGACTGCCTGCCGCGTATCGCGGTCGCTTCCTCGCTGGAGTATGCGGCCAGTCCCCTGCCGAGTTCCGCGCCGGCAGCATCGACCAGGGTAACCGCGTCGCCACGGCGGAAATTACCGATGACTTCGACGAGACCGACAGGCAACAGGCTCTTGCCGTCGCGCAATGCCGCCACTGCACCGGCATCGAGACGCAACTCACCGCGCACTTCGAGCATGCCGGCCAGCCATTGCTTGCGCGCGGCAGCGGGCGTGTTCTCGGCGACGAACACCGTGCACTTTCCACCGTGCATAAGTGCAGTCAAGGGACGTTCGAGCGTACCGGATGCAAGGACGGTCGAGCATCCGGCGTGCGTTGCAATCCTCGCTGCTTGCAATTTGGTCAGCATGCCACCGCTGCCCACCGGGCTGCCCGCTGCACCCGCCATTTCGAACATCTCGTCCGTGATCCTGCGAACGCGCGGCAGATGTTCCGCGCCGGCGTGCTTGCGCGGATCTGCCGTGTAAAACCCGTCGATATCCGACAGCAGCACCAGGCCGTCGGCCATGACCAGTTGCGCCACCCTCGCAGCGAGGCGATCGTTGTCGCCGTAGCGCAACTCATCCGTCGCCACGGTATCGTTCTCGTTGATCACAGGTATGACCTCAAGTTCCAGCAGTTTCTCGAGCGTGCCGCGGGCGTTCAGGAATCGGCGGCGGATTTCAGTGTCGTCGGGTGTCAACAGGATCTGCGCCACCGTAATCCCGTAATGTGAAAATGCGTCCTGGTACGCGTTCACCAGGCGTACCTGACCGGTCGCCGCCGCTGCCTGAAGTTCCTCGAGCCGCGAGCGACGTGGATGAATGTTCAGGATGCGGCTGCCGATGGCGACCGCACCGGAGGTGACAACAAGGATCTGCTTGCCTGCTCGGCGCAATCCGGCGATGTCTTCTGCGAGTCCGGCCAGCCACTCGCTCATCAGGCGCCGCTCCTGATCCATCAGCAGCGCGGAGCCGATCTTGATGACGATACGCCGGAAGTCGGACAATGCGTTGCCGGACATGCGATGGATACTCAGCCGGTTAGGCGATGCACCCTGGCATAGGACGACAGGATCACTTCGCCTTTCGACACGGCCACGCTGCCGCTACGTGCCACAGCCGACAGGGTGCCGCTTTCCGCAGCGCGCTTGACGAAGGCATCGATTTCCGCAAGTCGTCCTGTCAGCTGGATCGTGCAGCTGTTCTGCGCATCGTCGAGAATTTCCGCACCGAAATCCGATGCCAGCTTCAGCACCCTTGCATATCCGCCGGTCGCGAGCTTCAACTTGACTATCGCAAGCTCGCGTTCGAAGTGTTCGCCGAGGGTCATGTCGTGAATGTTGACGACATCCACCAGTTTCGCCAGTTGCGTATTCAGCTGTGCGATCGCGGAATCCGAGCCTTCGATGACGAGCGTTACCCGCGATACGGCCGGGTTGTCGGTCGGCGCAACATTCAACGAGTCGATGTTGTAGCCGCGCGTGGAAAAAAGTCCGGTCATGCGAGTCAGTGCACCGACTTCGTTCTGCAACAGGACTGATATGACATGACGCATGCCGGTATCCGGATGAATGAATTCGAATGAAACCATCGCATCGTTGCGATGACCGGGATGTTGGCTGAGTTATTCGAGTATTGCAATGCAATAAAATTTGGTAAACACTGCCGAAAAACCAGCACTTACGCTCGACCCAGCGGTAACCATGAACATCCAGCAGCCGGCCGACCGGATCAGGCAACACCCGCTCGCCGGTACGCGCATGACCGGCGCCGATATCGTCGTGCAGGTTCTCGCCGACGAAAACGTCGACACGATTTTCGGTTACAGCGGTGGCGCCATACTGCCGACTTACGATGCGGTCTTTCGCTACAACGATGCAAACCGGAAAGCGGACGGTCGCTCGCCGATTCCGCTGATCGTTCCCGCCAATGAACAGGGCGCCGGTTTCATGGCCGCCGGTTATGCGCGCGCCAGCGGCAAAGTCGGTGTGGTCATGGTCACCTCAGGCCCGGGCGCCACCAACACGGTAACGCCGGTACGCGACTGCATGGCGGACTCGGTGCCGATCGTCGTAATCTGCGGACAGGTGCCGACGTACGCCATCGGCACCGACGCATTCCAGGAAGCGCCGGTATCGGCAATCATGGGCGCAGTGGCCAAGCACGTATTTCTCGTCACAGATGCCGGCCAGCTCGAAGCGACCCTGCGCGCGGCGTTCGAACTCGCGCGTACCGGCCGGCCTGGCCCGGTTGTGGTCGACATTCCGAAAGACGTGCAGAACTGGGAAGGGAAATTTCAGGGCGGCGGGACCTTGCCGTTGACCGGCTACCGGGCGCGGCTGCAGGCCGTCATCGACAACCGGCTGACGGATGAGGCCTGCCAGCGGCTATATGCCATGCTGGCCGAGTCCGAACGACCGCTGATCTATGCGGGCGGCGGCGTCATCAACGGCAATGCGTCCAAAGCCATGCGTCATTTCGCCAGCACCTACGGCATCCCGGTCGCAACGACCTTGATGGCGCTGGGTGCGAGCGATACCACGCATCCGCTGTCGCTGCACATGCTCGGCATGCACGGTATGGCGTTTGCGAACTATGCGGTCGAGGACTGCGACCTGCTGATAGCGATCGGCGCGCGCTTCGACGACCGGGTCGCCGGCGACCCCGTGCGATTCGCGCCCAACGCCAAATACATCGCTCATTTCGACATCGATGTCTCGGAGATCGGCAAGGTCAAACGGGTCAACTGGCACCAGGTTGGCATCCTTTCGCGCGATCTCGAAGATCTGCTCGCCTACGGGAAACGCATCGGGTTCCACAAGGAATTTACGACCTGGCATGCAGAAATTGCCGCTTTGAAATCGAAGCACGCGCTGAATTACGACCGTGACAGCGACCTGATCCAGCCCTGTGCCGTCATCGAGGAAATCAACCGCATCAGCAAGGGCCAAGCGATCATCGCGACCGGCGTCGGCCAGCACCAGATGTGGGCGGCGCAGTATTTCGATTTTCGCGAACCGCGCCTCTGGCTCACCTCCGGCAGCATGGGAACCATGGGCTTCGGCCTTCCGGCCGCGATCGGTGCCCAGTTCGCCCGCCGGGACCGGCTGGTCATCGACATTGACGGTGATGGCAGCATGCGCATGAACATCGGTGAACTCGAAACTGCCACCACCTACAGCCTGCCGATCAAGGTGATCGTGCTGAACAATTTCGGTGACGGCATGGTGCGGCAATGGCAGAAGCTTTATTACAAGGGTCGAATGTCCGGCAGTGACAAATCGTTGCACCGCAAGGATTTCGTGAGAACGGCCGAAGCCGATGGCTTCGAATTCGCAAAGCGCCTCGATCGAAAACAGGACTTGCCGGCGACGATCGCCGAGTTCATGCGCTTTCCGGGACCGGCGTTTCTCGAGGTCATCATTGATCCGGATGCCGGCGTGTATCCCATGGTCGGGCCGGGCCTGAGTTACGACAAGATGATCACCGGTGACTTCATCGCGAGCCGCGACAAACCGGCCGACGACGCCCCGGGTCCGAGCGAGATGTTCTGAGCGCCGATGACGCGGTCGCGGACTTTGACAGCGATCGCAGCCACCGTCACTGCGATGCTGGCATTCGCCGGCAATTCGATCCTGTGCCGGCTCGCTTTGGCGGGCGGAAGCATCGACCCGGCGTCTTTCACTGCCCTCAGGCTGATATCCGGCGCGGTGGCACTGGCGATACTGTGCAGCGCTGTGCGGCGCGATACGGGCATCGCTCGTCGTGGCAGCTGGCCGGCGGCGGCGATGCTGTTTCTTTATGCCATCGCTTTTTCCTACGCCTATGTCAGCCTGAGCGCGGCGACAGGCGCATTGATCCTGTTCGGATGCGTGCAGGGCACCATGATCGCTGTTGCCCTGTACCGCGGAGACCGGCCGACATGCATTGAATTGCTGGGCTGGCTTTGCGCCATCGCGGGCTTGATCACACTGTTGCTGCCGGGCGCGAAAGCGCCGTCGCCATCCGCTGCCATGTTGATGGGGACAGCCGGCATTGCCTGGGGCGTGTACTCGATCCTCGGGAAAAAGGAACCCGACGCGCTGGCCGCGACCACGGCCAATTTTCTGCGATCGGTGATCTTCGTGCTGCCGGTGGTCGCATTCACTTTTGCCGATGCCACGGTCGAAACGGCGGGCCTGCTCTTGGCAGTCAGCTCAGGCGCGCTGACTTCGGGCATGGGATACGTCATCTGGTATATCGTGGTGACCCACATGACATCGCTCCGGGCAGCACTGGTACAGCTATCGGTCCCGGCCATTACCGCTTTCGGCGGCGTGCTGCTTCTGGCAGAACCCCTGTCCCTGCGGGTTTCGCTGTCCGGATCGGCCATCCTCGGCGGCGTGCTGATTGCGCTCGTTGGTAAGCAAAGACCGGCCTGACCGGGCAGGTAACCGGGCCCGCGAGCTGCGCATGGTACGTTCGGCGAATGCAATTACTCAAACAAGTGAACACCGGCACCGGTTCGGCAAATAAGTGGACGCCGGCAGCGGCACCGGTATTATGTGAACCGCCGCAAGGAAGAAAGCGGGCAAAATGAACAGAGTAGCTGGTCTAGGTAATGTAAGTTGTACGGCTCGATGCCCGAATGAATCATAATGTGATGTCCGGACGCAGACGCACTCCCTATGTTGATCACGCCTAACAGAGACAATCTGAACAAGATCGTCATCCTCAATCCCAAGGGGGGTTGCGGCAAGACGACGCTGGCGACGAATCTCGCGAGCCTGTATGCCCGGCGCGGCCCAATGCCCGCGATCATGGATTGCGACCAGCAGGGTTCCACCATGAGCTGGCTCAGCAAAAGGCCACCGTCCTGCCCGCCGATACACGGCATCGCCGCATACAAACGTACCATGCAAGCGACGCGAAGCTGGCAGTTGCGCGTGCCGGGTGAAACGCAAACGCTCATCGTCGATTCGCCGGCAAGCATCGATCACGACGACCTCCGCGAGCTCACTCGGGACACGAGCAACATCCTGGTGCCGGTACTGCCATCCTCGATCGACATACATGCTGCATCTCGCTGCATTGCCGACCTGTTGCTGATTGCAAAGATCGACCGGCGAGACCGCAAACTCGCCGTGGTTGCCAATCGCACACGTCAAAACACCCGAAGTTTCGACAAGCTGATGCGATTCCTCGATTCCCTGGGCATACCTATCATTGCGGTGTTGCGGGACAGCCAGAGTTTCGTGCAGGCCGCCGAAGCCG
>CAYXKM010000333.1:0-14521 GCA_964465665.1 uncultured Woeseiaceae bacterium | reverse complement strand
ATCGTGCTGCTGCGCGCCGGTGACATTCCCGCGGGAGTTGATCCGCGACGCTACCTCAGTGCAGTGGCGGCAGCCGAGTCGGCGGGTCAGTACGATCTCGCAATGTCTGCGTACATCGCTGCGGCGGCACGATGGCCGGATGAGTCAGCGGCCATGCTTGGCATCGGCAACATTCATTTTGCCAAGGGCGATCTCGATGCCGCGGAGCTTGCCTACCGCCGGCTGCTCAAGTTCGAGCCGCAAGATCCTGTCGCTATGAACAACCTGGCATCGGTGTTGCTCGCTCGCGGCCATTGTGACGAAGCCAGAGAAATCATCGGCAATGCGCTGGCGTTGCAAGCCGACGGATCGCCATACCTCGAAATACTGAGGGCGACCGAGGCTGAATCCGCATCCTGCCAACCCGCTCTCTGAGGACTCCTTACTCGCCGAACGATCCCGTGGCTCCCGGGTATACGACCGGCGTTTCGTAGCCGGCAACGGAGACGCTCGCGACGCCGAAAAAGTAATTGTCGATGACGACATTCTCCAGAGTGTGGGTTGCAACCTTGCCGACGTAACGGCTGCGTGTCCACTGCGCATCCGTGGTCAGGCGCCAGTAAATCCTGTAGCCCGCAAGGTTTTCCGCGGCTTTGCCTTCCGCAATCTTCCAGGTCAATGTTGTGCTGGGCTGCACCGCACCGGCAATGTTGACTCCGGCAGGTATCGGCGGCGCGGACGCCATCCCGGCAAGGGTGACGACGTTCAACGCCGTCAGTTTCCGTGCGTAGTTGAAATCGACGCCTTCGATCACATCGCCGTATTCGACCCCGTCCTCGACTCGCAGGTCCTGGTGTTGCCTGTTGTAATGTTCGTGGGTCTCCATGATGCGGACACCGGGAAGGCCGACTTCGTTGAACGGCCGGTGATGCCCGCCTCGACCGAAACGGTCGAGTCGGTAGATCATCATGACATCGAGGTTAGGAATGAATTCGTCGGCCATGCGATCTACGTAGCGCGCAAGATTCCGCGAAGCAGAATCTACTTCGCCGCCGTTGAATCGGCGCACACGTGCTTCCTCTTCCGTTTCGACATAGCGCGTCCCCTCCGAAAAAACCCTGGCCGTACTGTTGTCAATGACGCCATCTATGCCCTCGATGTTGCCGATCATATCGTTGTTCAGGACAGCCTTGATGCGCCAGCTGTTTTTCAGCGCGTAATCTGCGACGATCCTGCCGCCGAACAGTCCCTGCTCTTCGCCGGACAACGCAGCGTACGCAATGCTGCCGGCAAAGCGGTGTCGCGACAGCACACGCGCCGCCTCCAGCACACCGGCAAGCCCGCTGGCGTTGTCGTTCGCACCCGGTGAATCGGAAGTGCCATCGAGTGGATCGCTGACGCGCGAATCGATATCGCCTGCCATCATGACTATGCGATCCGGATCGAGCATGCCGCGCTGGATCGCGACGACACTGACGACTTCCGTGGGATCCGGAATCCTCGGCTCACCGGAAATCACTTCGCTCACCGTGATCACTTCGAGGCAATCGCCGCAGTCTGCGGAAATTCTGTTGAACTCGTCTTCGATCCAGCGACGCGCAGCACCGATACCGCGCGTACCCGACTGTGTTTCCGACAACGTATGTCGTGTGCCGAATCCGACCAGCTTGTGAATGTCCTTGCCGATGCGCTCCGCCGAAACATCCGCTGCCAGTGCATGCCGTATGTCCTCGGCAGAATTGGCCAGTGTTGCAGTTGCCAGCAGCAGGCCGGCAAAGGTTGTCCTTATATTTGTCATCGCAGCTCCACCGAGAGATTGCCGACGTCCGGCTGAACCCCGTTACCTCGGCGTCAGTCTCAGCAACCTTCCGCCTTTCTCGTCCTCGAGCAGCCAGATTGCGCCATCCGGACCCTGCTCTACCTCGCGGATGCGCTTGCCCATTGCATACCTTTCGGCTTCGCGCGCTTTGTTGCCGTCGAATTCGACCCGGATCAGCGATTGCGAAACGAGACCGCCGATAAAGCCGTTGCCCTTCCAGTCGGTGAACAGTCTGCCCGTATAGATAATGAAACCCGCCGGAGCGATCGAGGGCACCCAGTACGCTTTCGGCGCCGCAAATTCCGGTCGGGTATCGTGGTCCGGAATCACTTTGCCACCGTAGTGGTCCCCGTTCGAGACTATCGGATAGCCGTAGTTTTGTCCGCGAATCACCAGGTTGAGCTCATCGCCGTGCTGTGGCCCCATTTCGTGATTCCACAGACGGCCGCCTGCGTCGAAAGCCAGTCCCAGCGGATTGCGGTGGCCGAGCGTCCAGACCTGCGCCGTGACTCCGCCCTTGTCTGCAAACGGATTGTCTTCGGGCACCGACCCATCGTCGTTCAGCCGCAGGATTTTGCCGAGGTTGCCCTGCATGTCCTGTGCCGGATCGAATTTCTGCCTCTCCCCGGAAGAAATGAACAGGTAACCGTCCGGCGAGAAAGCAATGCGGTGACCGTAGTGACCGCGTCCCGTGACTTTCGGCACTTGTCGCCAGATAACCTCGAGATCCTCGAGCCGTCCGGCGGCAGCGTCGAATTCCAGCCGGCCGCGTGCCACTGCGGCGCCGGCGAGATCGCCCTCGCCTGCCTCGGCGTAACTGATGAACACCAGTTTGTTGTCCGCAAAATCCGGGTGCAGCACAACGTCGCCCAGTCCCCCTTGCCCGCCATAGATCAGTTTCGGCACTGCATCGAACAGCACGCTGCTACTGCCATCGGTCGAAACCAGCAGCAGGCGACCAGGTTTTTCCGTTACCAGCAGGCGCCCATCCGGGAGAAACGTCATCGCCCAGGGCTCGTCGAAGCTTGCAACCGGAGTTGCCTCGAACGGCCACGAATCCGGATCTGCCGATGCGCAGGCGGCAAGGACGGTAGCAAAGAGCACAAAAAGGATGCGGTTCACGAAGATCTCCCGGTATGACTCAATGGCGAATCTCGAATATGGACTCGACTTCAACTGCTGCGTTCAACGGCAGTGCATTGGTGCCCAATGCTGCACGTGCTGCGAGACCGGCATCGCCGAATACATCACGCAGCAGATCGGACACGCCGTTGATAACTCCCGGTTGCGCCGTGAAATCGGACGTGCAGTTGACGAAGCCGCGAATCTGCACTGCCTGCACGACACGATCGAGATCGCCATCGCACGCCACTCGCAGTTGGGCGAGTATGCGCAATCCCACCAGCCTCGCCGCAGCATAGCCTTGTTCGGCCGTAAGCTCGCCGCCTACTTTGCCGACGGTTGGAATGCCGGCGTCCTGCGGCGGAATCTGCCCGGCAATGAAGACCAGGTTGCCTGTGCTGCGAAACGGCACGTAAACCGCCGCGGGCCCGGCCGGTTCCGGAAGCACGATTTCAAGTTCTTTTATTCTCGCCTCTGCAGACGATGAGGCGGCTCTTGCTGGTCTGGCAAAATTGAAAATCGCGGTGACAGCGCCGAGGGCGCCAACGAAATGTCTTCGGTTCATGCATGGACTCGCTGTTCGATGTTGAGAAGTCGTTCCCGCATTTGCTATTGCAGCCGTCGCAATGCGACCAGCACCATAACCTGAGCGAGCAACAGCGGCAACGCCATCCACACTTCAGCCAGGTGGCCGGCCAGCAGGAACCCGGCAAAGGCAATCGCGCCGTTGGTCAGCGCGTAAGGCAGTTGGGTCCGGAAATGTTCGAGCGTCGTCGTGCCGGCGCCGGTGGCGGAAAGGATCGTCGTCTCCGAAACGGGCGATGAATGATCGCCGAAAAGGCCGCCGGACAGGACGGCGCCAATGACCACGGGCATCGGTGCGCCGGTGGCCATGGCAGCAGGTATTGCGAGCGGCATCATGATGATGATCGTGCCCCACGACGATCCGGTGGCAAACGAGATGATCGCTGCCAGCACAAAAGCGACTGCCGGCAGCAGCCAGCCCGGCAGTTCTCCCCTGGCAAGTTCGGCGACGTAGGCCCCGGTACCGAGACTTTCGCTGACCGCCCCTAGCGCCCAGGCGAGCACCAGCGTGGCGGCGATCGGCATCATGCCGGTCACACCATCGATGTACTGGCTCATGCTTTGCGACAGTGTCTGAACACGCGCAAGCCTCGTCAGTAACACCAGCGTGCTAGCCGCGACGAAGTACGCGGCGGATAGTCCGGCACGAAAATCACTACCGGCAACCTGGCTGAACGGAAACCCGTGTGTTGCCAGCGTGCCGAAAAGGGTCGCACAGAGGACCAGCAATGGCAGCCAGACCAGCACCGGTTTGGCCAGGCTCGCAGATGCTGCTGCTGCAGCTACCGGCGGCGCGTACCGGCTCTCCTTCTCGACGTTCTGCATCGGGCCGTAGTCGAAACGCAGAAACGCAAGCATCGGCACCATGGATATAGCCAACCAGGCATAGAACTGAAACGGGATTGCACTGACAAATGCATCCCACTCGCCGGTCGCGATGTTGTTGTAACGGAATGCGTCGGCGATGACACTCATGATGAAGACGCCCCAGCCGATGAACGGAATCAGTATGGCGACGGGCGACGACGTCGTATCGAGTATGAACGCGAGCTTCTGCCTCGAGATTCGCAGTTTATCCATCAACGACTGGAATACCGGGCCGACGATGAGGGGCGTGCCGAGATCCGAGAAAAAAATCATGATGCCCCCGCACCAGGCAGCGAGTTGCGCACGGATCGGGCCTCTCACCCAGCGAATAGCGCTGCGCGCAAATGCTTCGCCACCGCCGGACTTTTCGATCAGTTTGACGAATCCGCCTATGAACGCGAGCAGCACAAGGATGCTGGCGTTGTAGGCGTCTGCGACTTCGGGAACCAGCCAGCCGCTGACGAGCTCCGGAATGAAATGCAAAGGCGAGGCACTGCTGAGTATTGCAGCACCGGTAAACACGCCGGCGAACAGCCCGGCCAGGACGTTCCGCGCCGTGAGAGCGACCAGGAGAGTCACGGCGACCGGGATCAGCGAGTGCATGCCGGGTTCGGTCATGCGCCGACTATACACTGGCGCAATGGCGCCCCGGCTGGCGCGGGGCGCCTGAGTTGGTAAGATGCGCCTTCCGTCGAACCGGCGGACGCGTAAACCCGCGCGATCGTATTGCCATCGAAGTATTGCCATCGAAACAGGAAATCTTTCGTGTATCAGAAAAGCATTCGAATTTTTCTCGCTTCTTTTGTCACCACCCTGCTGGTGCTTTCGTCGATCGCTGTCGATGCAGCCGGCCGAGTTGCAGTGCGCGGCTACAACGGCGTGGTTGCATCGTCCTCGACAATCGCATCCGAAGTGGGAATCGATGTCTTGCGCAGTGGCGGCAACGCGGTCGATGCGGCGATAGCCACTGCCTTTGCGCTTGCTGTGACCTGGCCTACTGCTGGCAACATTGGCGGTGGCGGGTTTCTTGTCTATCACGGTGCGGACGGATACGTCACCACCTTCGACTTTCGCGAAAAGGCGCCGCTGGCGGCAACCAGAGACATGTTTCTCGATGCCGATGGCAACGTCAAAGACAATTCGAATCACGAGGGGATTCTTGCCGTCGGAGTACCGGGCACGGTTGCCGGCCTGCAACTGGCGCACGAACGGCTCGGTACGCTGAAATGGAAAGACCTGGTCGAGCCCGCCATTCGCCTCGCAAGCGACGGCATACCGATCAGCTGGAAACTGCACGATGATTTCAAACGCGGTAAGCCCCGCTTCGATCGCTACCCGAGTTCCTCGAAAGTGTTCTCGAGAAAGGACGGATCTCTCTACGAACCGGGCGATCTCTGGGTGCAGAAAGACCTGGCCGCCACGTTGCGGCGCATTCAGCGACATGGCAAGGCCGGTTTTTACAGCGGCAGGACGGCTGAGCTGATTGCGAATTTCATGGCCGCCAATGGCGGCATCATCACACTCGAAGACCTGAGGGCTTACGAAGCCGTGGAACGCGAGCCGGTGAGTGGCAGCTACCGCGGCTATGAAATCGTCAGCATGCCGCCACCGAGTTCCGGCGGCATCGTGCTGGTGCAGATGCTGAACATCCTCGAGGGCTACGATCTCAAGGTCATGGGACACAATTCGGCGGCGTACCTGCACCTGCTGACGGAAACCATGCGCCGCGCCTATGCCGACCGCGCGAACCACCTCGGGGACCCGGACTTCAACGAAGACATGCCGCTCGGACGGCTCACCTCGAAAGAGTACGCCGAGACTCTGCGCCGCTCGATCGATATGACGCAAAAGTCGCAGAGCGATCCGGCAAGGTTTGCGCAACTCTACGAGAGTGACCAGACGACCCATTTCTCGGTGGTCGACAAGGACGGCAACATGGTGTCACTGACGTATACGCTGGAGTGGAGCTATGGCTCGCACATCGTCGTGGAAGGCGCGGGTTTCCTGCTGAACAACGAAATGGGGGATTTCAATGCGCAGCCCGGGGTCACCGACGAACGTGGCCGTATCGGTACGAACGCGAACCTGATTCGCCCGGAGCAGCGCATGCTCTCCAGCATGACTCCGACGATTGTCGCAAAAGAAGGCGTGCCGGTGTTTGCCACCGGTACGCCCGGCGGCAAGACCATCATCAATACGACATTGCAGACCATCCTCAATATCATCGATCACGGCATGACCGTCGCGGAATCCATCGAGGCCGGCCGCATACACCATCAGTGGCTGCCTGACATCACTGCCGTGGAGAAGCAGGCAATGTCGCCGGACACGCGCTCGATTTACGAGGGATATGGCCACCCGATCCGCGAGGTCGGCGGCATCGGAGCGGCCATGGGCGTCTACCATGACCTGGAGACCGGCGTATTCTCCGGTGCCGCGGATTCACGCGCCGAGGACGGAGGCGCGGTCAGCTATTGAGGCTGTCCTTGCGAGGGTCGCATACGGCATCAGGACGACTGCGGTTTTCCCCTATCGCTGTCTATGGTGCGACGTGGCATGCTGCGTTATACGCAAGATCATCGGGGTGCAGCCATGAAAAGCCGATACTCGTTTTCCCTGCTTCTGGCCGGTGTCGCCCTTTTCAGCGGCTGCGAGTCCGACCGCATGTCGGAGAAGGGCTTCAGCCTGCCGGAGGGCGACGCCGCCCGTGGCCGCGAGGCATTTCTGTACATGCACTGTTACGAATGCCACACGGTCGAGGGTGAAAGCTTTCCGCTGGTGCCGGGCGCAGAACCGCCGTTTGTCGAACTTGGCGGCCCGGTGTCCAAAGTGAAAACCTACGGTGAGCTGGTGACCGCTATCATCAACCCGTCGCACAAACTCGCGCACGGTTACCCGGCCGACCTGGTATCCAATGACGGCGAATCGCGGATGCCAGTGTACAACGGCTACATGACGGTGCAGGAGCTGATCGATATCGTCATGTTCCTGCAGCCGCACTACGAAGTCTTCGTACCGCCCTACGACTATCTCATCTATCCCTGACCAAAAAAGGCGCCTGGAAAAGGTGCCGGATTTATTTTTGGACTGCAAAAATAAATCCGGCACCTTTTTCACTTATGCGTATCGTTGAAGACGACCTGACCGGTCCGGAAGTTGCCGCACTGCTGGAAGACCACCTCGCGGCCATGATCAGAAACTCACCACCGCAGTGCGTTCATGCCCTGGACCTGTCCGCTTTGCGGGCGCCGGATATTACGTTCTGGACTGCCTGGGACGAGGCCGCCCTGCTCGGTTGCGGCGCCCTGAAAGAACTCGATCCGGCACACGGCGAGATCAAGTCGATGCGGACTGCGGACGCTTTCCTCGGCCAGGGCGTTGCTACGGCAATACTGTCACACCTGATCGACGAGGCTCTCAGGAGGTCGTATTCGCGATTAAGCCTCGAAACCGGCTCCGGTCCTGTATTCGCACCCGCCCTCGCCCTTTATGAGAAGTTCGGTTTCGAATTCTGCGGGCCTTTCGCCAGCTATCGTGCAGATTCGTTCAGCCGATTCATGACGATGGAGTTGTAAAGACCTTTCCGCATGCGGGCGCGGAAGTACAGGACGATGACCGGCCAGATGAGGAACGGGCTGTAGAATGCGAGCCCGGGGTGAATGTTGAGGTCATCGGCAAAAACCACCACCGGCGCATGCACGGCGATCGCGAATGCAAACGCCATGCGTGACAAGTGACGCTGCAGTCTTTTCTGCTTGCGTTCGAAGTCGTCGAGCCGCATGAAACGTAAGTCATTGACAAGAAGTGCCGCAGCAAAACAGGCGAGTATCAGCGGCGGAATCCACAGGACGCCGCCCTGTCGCACGGACATTGCAACGCCCGCAAGCAGCCAGATCAGGACGAACGCCATCAATGACGTGGTCAGCATCTCACTGGCAGTCACACGCGGACTTTTACTGCGGAGAGCAAGGAATGCGCTTCCGACAGCGCTCAACGTCATTACCCCACTCGCGACGGCCATCGGCGCAAATGCGGTAAAGCTGAATGCAATTGCCGTTCCTGCCGCAACCGCGGCAGCTATAGCGAAGGTCCTTCCGGCCAGGATGTGGGATTGCGAGCCCTTGATCAGGGACAATGCGAGGACGGCCCCGATAATTCCGGCAACGCCCAGAGATGTATGCAGGAAATAGGCTATCGGATGGAATGGATCCCAGATATTCAAGCGTCGCCCCCGCCTGTTTGAACGACCTCAGTATCCTGCATGCCGCGGTCCGATTCAATTCTCAAGCGTTGCCGGCCGGTTGGCTCCCGGCATGCAAAGAAGGTAGGCTCTGGCGAAAATACAAACGCTCAGATGGCCGATAAGGGCTCATTTCCATGTCATTCAGACGACTTTTGCCCGTGCCTGCCCTGTTGCTGTCGGCGGTCGCCGGCTCGATCGAAATCAGCGAGGTGCAAGGCGGTGTATGGGCGGCACTGCAACCGGCGGACAATCGCTTCAACGACTGCAATTCCCTGATCGTCGAGACTCAGGATTACGTGATTGTCGTCGACGCCCAGGAAAGTCGTGCCGATGTTCAGGCTATCATTGATTTTGCGAGGAATACTGTCGGGAAACCGGTGCGTTACCTCATCAACACTCACTGGCATGGGGATCACACCCAGGGCAACACACTTTATCTTGAGACTTTCGGGGAGCAGCTCACGATCCTTGGCCACGTAACCCAGGCCGAAGACATACCGGAGCGCGCTGCGACTTCCCATGCCGAGCGGGTAGCGGAGTTGCAGCAGCAGCTGCCCGCGGCCCGCGAGCAGCTGTCAACGGGAATCAAACTGGACGGCAGCAGGTTTACGGACGAGGAACTCGCGACCCAGGCTGCCCGCGTCGATCGGGCCGAAGCCTGGCTGGAAGCGAACCGCGACGTAACGTTCAGCGGACCCACGATGACGATCGGCAAGACCCATACCGTGGGCGCCGGCGATGCGACCTTTACCGTCTATCCGCAGCGCGGACACACGCGGGGCGATCTGCTGGTGCATTTTCCCAGGCAGCGGCTTCTGGCTGCGGGCGATCTTGTGGATGTGATGCCGTACAGCGGGCATGGCTATCCGCGGGAATGGCTTGCTGCCCTCCGGTTCGTGGACACGCTCGATTTTGCAACCGTCGTCCCGGGCCATGGCCCGGCACTCACCGATCGCGTGCTGATCGCAAACCTGATCGACTATTTTGAGTCGCTGACCGTTCAAGTCTCGACCCTGGCTGCGGAAGGTATGGATCTCGGGGAGATTCGGTTGTCAATCGATCTGGCAGCGAGCCGCGAACGACTCGCTGGCGATGACAAGGCAGCCGCAAAGTTCTTCGACGCCGTACAGGCTGAAGCGATCGAGCGCGCGTATGCCGAGCTTGCTGGCAATGAGTAAAACGTCTCCGGGCATGCGCGCTTGAAATCGGACGCCAGTCCACACCTGGAAAGGCATCGGACACCGTACGATTCCTGGCGATCGATCTCGTTATCCCTGTATATGGCGCTGGTCGGCTATGGCGTCTCGGTCGGCATTCCGGTCATCAGCACTGCGTGGGTGGAACTCCTCGGCTTCTCGGAAGTCGAGGTCGGCCGGGTCGCCGGCGCCGACCTCGGCGGCATGTCGCTCGGTGCCCTGCTGACCTCACTGATCATCGCCCGCAGCAATCGACGCTACCTGATCCTGCTCGGTGCGGGGCTGGCGATCCTGAGCAACGCGCTTTGCACGGTGTATGTGACTTACGACGAAGTGTTGTGGTTACGGCTGCTCGCCGGGGTGGGCAGTGGCATTTACACCGCTGTCGCTGTTGCATCCCTCGGCGCCTGTTCGCGACCGGCACAGGCTTACAACATGATGCTGTTTGCCTTCGCTTTCTCACAGGCGCTAGAAATGCACATCCTGCCGCAGCTGTCGATGAACGGAATTTATTTCACGTTCATCGGCGCGTATGCGCTCGGCCTGGTTGTCGTGCACTGGATTCCGCCGTATCCGGCCGAGAGGAAACTGGACGTCGAAATCGACATGTCCGAGCACAGCGGCGAGCATCACATCGTGCACCGGCATGTGCCGATGTACGTGCCCTGGCTTTGTCTTGCCGCTATCGTTTTCAGTTACACGAATATCGGTGCGTACTGGGCGTACATCGAGCTTGCAAGTCTGGATGCCGGCATAGCCGATGCCTGGATCGGGTCGATACTGGTCTGGGCATCCTTTTCCAGCATTGCCGGTTGCCTCATTGCGACGGTGCTGAGCAATCGATTTGGTCTGGCTCGTCCGCTGCTTGGCGCGTTGCTCACGATGGTAACAATCGTCGGCATGCTGGCGTTCGGGATCAACGACATCAATATCCTCATCAGTGTCTTCGGTTTCAATTTCCTGTGGGTATTCGTCGACGTTTACCAGATGTCGACCATTGCGAATGTCGATCACTCGGGGAGTTTCGCTTCGCTGATGCCGGGTGCCCAGGGTCTCGGCCAGATCATTGGACCGAATCTCGCTGCGAGCACCCTGGGGGCCGGTTTTGGTTATGCCGGCGTCTTCACCGTGTGCGCCCTGGCGGCCTTTACGGGCATGATTATTTACGCCGTCATGTACCTTCGTTTGCGAAAGACGATTCCGGCACTCGCGGACTCCTCCTGAGGCTACGCCGACAACGTATAATGGCGCGTTGCCGGAGCGCTGCCCTGTATGAACGACAAGCACAAAAGCCATCTTTTCTACATGTCGACGACACGGCGCCCACGGCTTGCACGTGCTTCGGGTATCTACCTGTGGGACGTCGCAGGCAACCGGTATATCGACGCATCCAGCGGTCCGATGGTATCGAATATCGGTCACTCGAATCCGCGCGTACTCGCCGCCATGAAAAAGCAGATGGACAAGGCGACCTTCGGCTACCGGCTGCATTTCGAGAACCAGGCTGCTGAAGACCTGGCATCGCAGACAGCGGCACTCATGCCGCCGGGACTGGACCGGATTTTCTTTGTCTCGGGAGGTTCGGAAGCGATCGAGAGTTGCCTGAAACTTGCCCGCCAGTATGCGATCGCACAGCGTGCGGAGAGTCGCTGGAAAGTCATCTCGCTGTTTCCCTCGTATCACGGTTCGACGCTCGGAGCAGTCGCCATTACCGGCATGACACAGTTTGTCGAACCGTTTGCGCCGATGATTCGCGTAATGCCGAAGATTCCGGCGCCGACCTGCTATCTGGATTTCGACAATCTCTCGCACGAGGAGCGCGGACTGCGCTACGCGGAAAATCTCCGCGCCGAGATCATGCGCCAGGGACCGGACACCGTGCTCGCTTTCATTATGGAGCCGGTAGGCGGAGCATCGACCGGTGCGCTGGTGGCACCGGATTCCTGGTACAGGAGAGTTCGCGAGATCTGCGACGAGTTCGGCGTACTGCTGATAACGGATGAAGTCATGACCGGCGCCGGCAGAACCGGGAAGTTTCTGGCGTCCGAGCATTGGAATCTCAGACCCGACATCATTGGAATGGCGAAAGGATTCGCCGCCGGATATGCGCCGCTCGGAGCGATGGCCGCGAGGGGCGATATCGTTGACGCAGTTATGGCCAGTGGCGGATTCGCGCACGGGTACACCTACGCCGGAAATCCGCTCGCCTGTTCGGCCGGCCTTGCTGTGCTGGAAGTACTGCAGCGCGCCAACCTCGTCGATCGCGCACGGGTCATGGGGGACAGGCTCAAAGCCGAACTGCAGGGCCTGATGTCACATTACGAGATTATCGGCGATGTGCGCGGCAGAGGGCTGCTGCTGGCGTTCGAGCTGGTCGGTGACCGCACGACCATGGCGCCGCTTCCACCGCAACTGGATGCACATGTTGAACTGGTCGAGGAAGCCTACAAGAGAGGCCTTATAATCTATTCTCGAAGAACGCGCGGCGGAACCACAGGCGACCACTTCATGATCTGTCCGCCGTTGATCGTCGATGAGGATCAGATTGCCGAGATCATCGGCCTGCTGACCGAAAGCCTGGACGCAATGATCCGCAAACTGAAACTGCCACCGCGGAGCGGCTAGGGGCCCATGTCCGACAAAGTTATTATCACCTGCGCTGTCACCGGTTCGATTCATACACCGACGATGAGTGACTACCTGCCGTTCACTCCGGCCGACATTGCGAGGCAGTCGATCGAGGCAGCGGAAGCTGGCGCCGCCATCCTGCACCTGCATGCACGTAACCCGGCCACGGGCCAGCCGACCGCCGATCCAGCGGTGTTCATGCAGTTCCTGCCCCAGATTCACGCAGGCTGCGATGCCGTTATCAATATAACAACCGGCGGCAGTTCGCTCATGACCCTGCAGGAGCGACTGGCCGCACCGACAGCGGTGGAACCGGAAATGTGTTCGCTGAACATGGGGTCGATGAATTTCGGCCTGTTTCCATTGAAACGCCGTTATTCGAACTGGAAATACGACTGGGAACCGAAGCTGCTGGATGCAACCCGCGACGTCGTATTCAAGAATACCTTTGCCGATATCGAGCAGGTATTTCACCAGCTCGGCGATCGGTTTGGCACTCGCTTCGAGTTCGAGTGCTATGACGTCGGCCACATTCAGACACTGGCCTTCTATCTGAAGGAGGGACTGATCAGGAAACCGGTATTCGTGCAGTTTGTCATGGGAGTACTCGGCGGAATCGATGCTGCGCCCGAGCAGCTCATGCACATGAAAGCAACCGCGGACCGCCTGCTCGGCGACAACTATCGATTCTCGGTGCTGGCAGCAGGTCGCTGGCAGATACCGCTCGCTACCATGGGCGCCATCATGGGCGGCAACGTTCGGGTTGGCCTCGAAGACAGCCTGCTGATCGGGAAGAATCAGCTCGCGACCAGCAATGCGGCGCAGGTACGAAAGATTCGCACCATCCTCGAAGAACTCGGGCACGAAATCGCTACGCCGCAGGAAGCGCGCGAAATGCTGCACCTCAAGGGCGCCGACAAAGTCAGATTCCAGTTGCCGGCCAGCTAGTGTCGACTAAGTGAACACCGGCACCAGGAACATAACGATGCGGTTTGCCGGCATTGACGACGCCGAGACCGTGTATGGGATGATATTTGCGCTTGCCGAGTTACTGGGCGACGAGCGCAAGGTTGTGAGTACCGTGGACGATTTCATCGAATACGGCTTTTCCAAACGGCAGGCATTCGAAGCGCTGTTGGCAGAACAGGACGGTCAACCGGTGGGCATCTGCCTTTTCTTCTACAGTTTTTCCACTTGGCTCGGCGCGCTTGGTGTGTACATACAGGACCTGTATGTCAGCGACGAGGCACGCGGCAGCGGCCTCGGCCGCATGCTGGTCGCCGAGACCGCCCGTATAGCAGCCGGTCGCGGCGCCAATCACCTGCGGCTCGCGGTCGACAGCAAGAACACCGACGCGCAGGCCTTCTATGAATCGCTGGGCATGAAAGTGCGGGACGACGAACTCATCTTCCAGGCCAGCGGCGATGCCTTCGCTGCCCTTGCCGCGGGAGTCGACGGCGAATGAAGGTCATTTTCGCGGAGAAACAGAAAAAACATTATCCCCGTTCCTTCTTTGCGTCCGGCTTGCCGCAGCCAAATCCCGAGGTGCCGGAACGGGCCGTCCGACTGCTGGCTGCAGCGGAGTCATGCGGCCTGACCCTGGAAGCACCGAAGGACTACGCTCTCGAGTTCGTGTCCTTGGTCCACACGCAACGCTACCTCGCTTACCTCGAGAACATTCACGCCCGCTGGTCACGTATCGAGGGCGGGTCGAGCGAAGTCGTTCCCGGCATACATCCGGACCGGCGCGACGGCGGTTACCCTGCATCGGCGGCCGGCCAGGCCGGCTGGCATCACTGTGACACCGCAAGTCCGGTATCTGCCGATACCTGGGGCAGCGCGCTGTGGAGCGCGCATACGGCAGCGCATGCAGCGAAGACTGTGCTCGCCGGGGCCCGCTCCTGCTATGCGCTCTCCAGGCCGCCCGGGCATCACGCAACCCGTGAGGTCGCATCCGGATTCTGCTATCTGAACAATACGGCAGTCGCAGCCGCCGTATTGCGAACAGAACACGAGCGCGTTGCGATACTCGATATTGACCTGCATCACGGCAACGGCACACAGGAAATTTTCTGGGAACGC
>CAYXKM010000332.1:0-6835 GCA_964465665.1 uncultured Woeseiaceae bacterium | reverse complement strand
CGCAAGCAGCATGGCAGTGCAGAGCAGGACATCCAGACTCCGGCCGCCGCTGTGATCAGACATGTGCTTCGAGGAGCCTGCCCGGCAGGGTTGATCCTGCCGGCAGTTTATTAAGACAATGTAAGGTCATGCGCCCGATTGTAGGTAGCGCGCTTATTAACGTCCACGCCTCCGGATGCCACACGCAGGCGAAGTGAGCATTGCCTTGCGCAGCGACATTGAAATGATCAGCTACGCGCTGGAAGTCGAAGCCGAGCTCCTGCCACTCATCCCGGAGTTGCTCGCCGATCTTGACGAGCTCGGCGGCGATGCATCGCTCATTGTCGAGGTCCTCGGCGACCTGGTCCTGTCGGAGTCCACCCGCGTCATCGATCTCGGCTGCGGAAAAGGGGCGCTTGCCATAACGATCGCAACGGAACTCGGCTTTCGGGTGCACGGCATCGAGCTGTTCGAACCGTTTGTAAAGATCTGCCAGGAGCGTGCGGCGGCGGTGGGCGTTGCCGATCGCTGCACTTTCGAGCAAGCAAATATACTGCGAGCGGCCGAAAGCGTTGAACCGTATGACATCGCCATTTTTGCCGCCCTGGGCGATGTACTGGGCCCACTCGATGAAACGATCGGCATCGTGCGACGCTTCGTGCGGCCGGGCGGCTACATTCTTGTCAACGATGATTTTCTCAAGGACGGCGGATCGAACGCATTCCCGCGTTTTGAGAACTACCGGTCGCACGAGGAAACCGTACGCGGCTTGCAGTGCCAGGGCGACATACTTTTACGGGAAGTGCTTGCACAGCAGGACAACGTCGTGGCCGGGGTTCCCGAAGGAATGCTCATTCGACGGCGCGCGGAGCAGCTCGCGCAACTGCACCCGCGACTTGAAGAGTTGTTGCTGGCCTACGCAGACGAGCAGGCCCACGAATACCGGTATCTTGAACGCAATATGGTTACTGCGGTATGGATGCTGCAAAAGCGCAACGGCTGACGACGTACGGACCTAACTTTTTTGCGGCACGCAATGCAGGATGCGGTAGTCCAATAGTGCAGGTATGATCGCGACCTTTGTCACTGTAGTTCCTATGCATGTACGGGGATGACATTCCAGTCTGGGCCTGGATAGGTTTCGCTGCCACGCTGCTCGTGCTGCTCACGATAGACCTCTACAGCCATCGAGGTGAGCTACGGCGATCCCGACGACAGGACGTACTGTGGAGCATACTGTGGATTTCCACAGGCCTTTCGTTCACGTTTTTCGTCTGGGCGCTGATGGGCCGGGATGCGGCCGAGGAATATCTCGCTGCCTACCTGATCGAAGAGAGCCTGAGTCTCGACAACCTTTTTGTTTTCCTGATCATCTTCCAGACGTTGCAGATACCGTTCGGCAACCAACGCCGGGCGTTATTGTGGGGCATCGTCGGCGCACTGGTGTTTCGCGCGCTTTTCATTTTTCTCGGCGTTGCCACACTCGAGCGTTGGCAGTGGATTCAGTACGTGTTCGGTGCGTTGCTGCTTATCGCTGCGCTTCGCGCCCTGCGTGAGCCCAAAGAGGAGGTCGTGGAAAATCGGCTGGTCCTGTGGCTGTCCCGGCATTTGCCGATGAGCCAGGATCGCACCAGTCCGAAACTTTTTGTCCGCGAGAACGGCAAACTGCTCATCACTCCGTTGCTGGTCGCCATTATTGGTCTCGAATTGAGCGATATCGTGTTTGCCATAGACTCGGTGCCGGCAGCCCTGTCCGTCACTCGCCGCGAATTCCTCGTTTACAGCTCGAACGCATTTGCCATCCTCGGATTGCGGTCGCTTTACGTAGTGCTGATCGCGTCACTGGAGAAAGTCCGCTATCTGCATTACGGCATCGCCGGCGTACTTGCATTCGCGGCATTCAAACTGGTGACGCACGACTGGTTCCCGGTACCGCCACTGGTTTCAGTAGGCATCATTATTGCGATTCTGACGACAACGATACTCGTCAGCCTGCACGTTGGGCCGAAAGGCGAACCAGCCGACCGTAGCCCGGGGCCTCAATAGTGTAGTAATGATTGCTGCAGTATTTCGCGCCGGTAATCCGCGTCAGACCGCCCGGCTGCGCCGCTCCGACACGAAGTAGAAGGCCAGTCCTGCGGCAATGATGCCGAGCCCGAACAAACCCTCCGTCGGCTTGTTCAACAGGACAAAGGTCAGCGTCCAGCCGGTCAGCGCGAGGTACACGAGTGGCGTCAACGGATAGAGAAAGGTCCTGTAGGGGCGTGGCAGGTCCGGTTGCCGGAAACGTAATACGAACACACCGAGCACGGTGGCCAGGCTGTTCAGCGCCAAGGTGAAGCCGGCGAACACGAGGATCGATTCGAAACTCGAGGTCAGGATGAAAACGATGGTCAGGGCCGACTGAAAATAGATTGCCGTCGTCGGTATGCCATCGCTGTTCTGTCGTGAAAGGAATCGCAATGCCCTGAAGTCCTCGCCGATGACCTGCAGGACTCGCGGTCCGGCGATCGTCATCGCGCTGACAGTCGATACCAGCAGCAACGCCATCACCAGACCGGTCAGGCGCCCGCCCAGTTCGCCGAAAGCGGATCGTGCAGCGATGAATCCGACTTCCACCTGGCCTGCCATGTCATCGACCGGAGCGACGCTCAGGAATACGAAATTCAGCGACACGTACAGGACCATCACCACGAGCGTTCCCGTGAGCAGGATTCCTGGCAATGATTTCTGAGGATTCTCCAGTTCACTGCTGAGATACGTTGCCGCGTTCCAGCCGGTATACGCATAGCTGACGTAAATCAGGGAAACCGCAAAGGCCGCGCTGGTCAGCAGGGCGCCGTCACCGGCGGAGGGCAGGAATTGCATCGGCTGGTCGGCATCGGCGAACAGCAATGCAGCGACGCAAAAAACCACGATGACACCGACTTTCAGGATGGTGAACAGGACCTGCAGCGTTCCGCTGTTACGTCGGCTTCCGCCGTGCACGACCGTCAGCAACGCGACCAGGCCGACGGCGAGAACTTTCTCGAGCCAGTCGGGTGTGTCGCTCGCCCATGCCGAGGTGCCATAGGCAGCGAAAGTGATGGCCGCCAGCGCCGTCGGTCCGGCAAATCCAATCGTTGCCGAGACCCAGCCGGACACGAATCCTATCGCCGGGTGATAGATGCGCGACAAAAAGTTGTACTCGCCGCCAGAGCGGGGCAAAGCCGCACCGAGCTCCGCGTAGGTCAGGGCGCCGCAAACGGCGGCGATGCCGCCGACGGCCCACAACATCAGGATGACGAAGCCCGACTGGATGTCCTGCAACTGAAAACCCAGGCTGGTGAATACGCCCGTGCCGACCATGTTCGCGATAACGACCGCAATCACGGTCGTGTGGCGAAATTTCGTGCTGCTCAAGGCGCGCTTTCCTGCGGGATGGAAAACGAGTCGGCATCGACATGAAACGGAAATTTCTCGCGAAAAGTTCGAAGTGCAGCTTTGTCGAGGCTAGCGGTTGCGATCCCCGTGCGGTCGCCGAGATCGGCAAGATCCTGGCCGAGATAATCAATGATCGCGCTGCCGCCACTATAGGGCAGGTTATTACCGTCCGTACCGGTGCGATTGACACCGGCGACGTAACTCAGGTTTTCGATGGCGCGTGCCCTGAGCAAGGTCTGCCAGGCAAGGTGGCGGCGGCTCGGCCAGTTGGCGACATACAGCAGCAGGTCGTAATCGAGATCCGGGCGATTGCGGCTCCACACCGGGAAGCGAAGGTCGTAACAGACCATCGGGCACAGGCGCCAGCCGCGCCATTCGATGATCTTTTGCTCGCTTCCGGCAGAATAGTGTTCGACTTCGCCGGCCAGGCGAAAACGATGTCGTTTGTCGTAACAGTCGACCTTGCCGTCCGGGCGTACCAAAACGAATCGGTTGAAGTACCGGCCTTCATCCTCGATGATCAGGCTGCCGCAAACTGCCGCGTCGCGGGCCTTGGCCCACGTTGCCATTTCCTCAAGAGCCGCCCCCTGCATCGTTTCCGCATGGTCCGCCGCCTCCATGGTAAAGCCAGTGGTGAACATCTCCGGCAGAACGACCAGGTCGGTTTTCTGTTCGATCGAATCGATCGCAGCGCGAAACTGCGCAAGATTGCGTTTTGCATCGTGCCACGCGAGGTCCGCCTGCACGATACTCACCGTCAAAGTCTGCATAGTTTCTCCGCTGCCTGCTCGAGCATGTCATCACCTTTCGCAAAACAGAAACGCAGTTTGAAATCCGGCGGCGGTTGCTCGCAAAAGACCGAAACCGGGATCGACGCTACCCCGATCTCCCGGGTCAGGCGCTTCGCATAGCTCATGTCGGCTTCCTGCGTGATCTCCGAGTAATCGAGTAATTGAAAAAAAGTGCCCTGGGCCGGACGAAACGTGAAGCGCGAGTCCTTGACCAGTGAGCAGAAGCGGTCACGCTTTTCCTGGTAGAACGCCGGCAGCTCGGCATAGTGCTGCGGTGTTTCCCGCATGTAATCGGCAAGTGCGAGCTGAATCGGGGTAACGACCGCGAAACAGGTGAACTGGTGCACTTTGCGAAACTCGGCGGTCAGTGCCGGCGGGGCGATGCAGTAACCCACCTTCCAGCCGGTTGCATGGTAGGTCTTGCCGAACGACGAGATGACGAAGCTGCGCGGCCATAACTCATCGTGCCGCAACAGGCTCTGGTGCAGGGCGCCGTCGAACACGATGTGTTCGTAGACTTCATCGGACAGCAGGTAGATGCCGGTGTCCCGGACCAGGCCCGCGAGTGTATCGAGGTCGCCAGGGGCCAGGTTGGCGCCGCTGGGATTGTGTGGAAAATTCAATATAATCAATCGAGTACGCTTTCCGATGGCATCCTCGAGGCGGTCCCAATCGATCTCATAATCGCCGCCTGCGTGCGACACATGCAGCGGGACGTGAACGGTGCTGCCGCCGGCCAGGTGCACCGCGGGCGCATACGAATCGTAGGCCGGGTCGAACACTATGGCTTCGTCACCGGGGCGGACGATCGCCTGGATCGCACTGAACAGACCTTCGGTGGCACCGGTGCAGATCGTGATGTCCGTGTCCGGGTCGACGGATCGGCCATAGAGCGCCCTGCATTTTTCGGCCACTGCATTCCTGAGTGATGGTACGCCCTGCATCGGCGCGTATTGATTGGCGCCCGAGTTGAGGTAATGCGTGATCAGGTCGCGCAGCCGTTGCGGCGGGTCAAAACTCGGAAAGCCCTGCGACAGGTTGATGGCCCCGCATTCGTTGGCGAGTTGCGACATCACGGTGAAGATCGTCGTGCCGACGTCGGGCAGTTTGCTGTCCATGCGCTGCGGCTTGTGTCTCAGCCGGGCGCCGGCGCGGCCCATCGCGGCGGCAACGGGCCCTGGTCGAAAATGATTTCGCGGTGGCCGCTCCAGGTGTTGATGATAGCCTCGGGCGTGCCGATGCCGGCCGCGCGCGGATCGCCGCATGGGCCGAACCAGTGGTTTTGCGGCGCGCCGGTGGTACGCGCACGCATGCCGCAATACGTAGTGCCATTCACCGTGGCACCGAGTACCCGGTTCTGGAACA
Source organism: uncultured Woeseiaceae bacterium (assembly GCA_964465665.1). Taxonomy (GTDB): domain Bacteria; phylum Pseudomonadota; class Gammaproteobacteria; order Steroidobacterales; family Woeseiaceae; genus JAKEGN01. Next base: position 1,277 of record CAYXKM010000332.1, on the reverse strand, counting down.
GGATGTCGGCGCTGACCACGGCAGCAGTCAGGTGTTGCGTGATGCGTTCCAGCACACCGAGCACTGCATCCATATCCTCGTCGGCATAGCGTACGATCACCTGGAACGGCCCGAACAGCTCCGTCGTAACCGCCTTGAAATGATCCCCGGCCAGAGCTTTCAGCGGCACCTCGACGGCACTCGCTTCGAATGCGCCGTAACAGTCCGGAATGGAATGCCCGGTCAGCGGCTTGCCGCCGAACAACAGTTTCGCGCCCTTGATCGCCAGCAACCCGTTGATATGGGCCTGAATCCGCGCATTGGTCCAGCTCAGCACTGGCCCCAGCGTCAGGTTGTCCAGCCGCCGCTTGCCGGCGAAGTCAGTCAGTTTCGGCAGCAGTGCGTCGGCCCAGTGGTCGTGTACGAACAGCAGGCTTTGCGCGGAACATTTCTGGCCCGAGGCGTTATACGCATCCTGGTCACATTGCCAGGCGACGTATTCGAGCCACTCCGGCTGGTAATCGGGGCCGATGATTTTCCAGTCGAAGCCGGCGTCCTCCAGACGCACGGCACCGTTCATGAGCGAAGCGATTTTCTCTGCGACCTGGCTCGAGCCGGTGAACTGCACCAGCCGGATGTGTGCCCTGGCGGTCTCGATCAGTCGACCCATCGCAGATCCGCGGCAATGAATCAGGTCGATGTCGCCGGCGGGCAAACCGCAGTGAATCAGGAGCCGCAGGAACTGCTCGAATACGACGCTGACCTTGGAGTCCACTTTCACCAGCGGGCGATTGCCCATGAACAGGGCGCCGAGCGCCTGGAGGGCAGGGATCTCGAGCGGGAAATTGAACGGGGCGATCACCACCACCGGACCGAAAGGCCAGCGGTAACCGCGCGATTCTTGGCCGGCGTGATCGCCGGGGTTGGAAAAACCGCGCCCAAGGAAACGCACGCCGTCGCCGGCAAAGTTTTCGAGGAACACACGCGTGACCACGACTTCGCCGCGACTCTGGTTCCAGCTCTTCGGCATGACACGCTGAATGAGGCGCGTGAAGTAATCCTCGACTGCCGGGTCTGCCAGCAACGTTGCCGCTCTTGCGCAAACCTGCCCCAGCATCAGGTAACGCTCGGGCCGGCGATGCGGATTGTGCAGGCCGGATTTGCCGCAGCTTTTGAGGCCATCGATGAATACAGCGTGATTGCTGGTGTCCGGCACACTGAGAAACTGCCCTCCGTGCAACGGGTCCAGGATATCGTTGCGCAGTCTCGCATCGCCGAACCACCGGCCACCGGCGAGG
>CAYXKM010000331.1:0-10638 GCA_964465665.1 uncultured Woeseiaceae bacterium | reverse complement strand
ATCCTTTTACATGGATCGCGGCTATGCTGACTTTCGCGTTGAATCGACCCAGGTCGCCATATCGCCGGACAAGAAGGACATTTACGTTACGGTCAACATACACGAAGGTGACCAGTACACGATCTCCAAAATCAATCTTGTCGGCAAGATGGTTGTTCCGGAAGAAGTATTGCGAGGCCTGGTGTTTGCACAGCCGGGTTCGATCTTCAACCTGCGATTGCTGACCCAGTCGACTGAACTGATGGCTTTCCGCCTCGGTGAAGAGGGCTACGCCAACGCTGAGATCGAGCCGGTGCCTGAACTCGACCATGAGAAGAAGGAGGCGGAGGTCACATTTTTCATCGATCCCCAGAGTCGTGTATACGTCCGGCGCATCAATTTCTCGGGTGTCGACGAGGTCAATGACGACGTATTGCGGCGGGAGATGCGCCAGGCCGAAGGGGCATACCTGTCGAACAGGCTGATCGAGCGCTCGAAAATCCGATTGCAACGGTTGCCGTATATAGAGAGTGTCGAGGTCGAGAACGTACCGGTCCCGGGCAGCCCGGACCTGGTCGATGTGGATTTCGCACTCGAGTATCGCATGCCGGGCCAGTTCAGCGGCGGCCTCGGATATTCTGAATCACAAAAGCTGATGCTGAATGGCAGCATTGTGCACACCAATTTCCTGGGCACGGGCAATCGAGTCGCTCTCGAAGCAACGTCCGGACAGTATTCGAAATACTACAACCTCTCGCATACCGACCCGTACCGCACCATTGACGGCGTACGGCGCACCGTGTCGCTGAACTACAGGGATATTACGCAGTTCACTTCCGGGTCGTCAGACTTCTCGACCACCAGTGGCGGCCTTACGCTGGACTACGGATACCCGATTACGGAATTCCAGAACCTGAGTTTTGGCATCAATTATCAGCGCAATGAACTGCTCTCATCCACAAGCAGCACCCAGCAGGCGCAGAATTGGGTATCGCAAAACGGCGATCCGTTCATCACCGATGTTGGCGGCGGCATCATATTCTTCGGCACCAAGTTCGACAGCGTGGAATTGCTGGCGGGATGGAGCTTCGACAGCCGCAACCGCAGCCTGTTTGCGGACCGGGGGTCGCGTCACCAGCTGTTCTTCGGCTACACGCTCCCCGGGAGCGACGTGGAGTACTACACCGCCCGGTACAACGGGACCCGGTACCAGCCGCTTTTCGGTCGATGGACGCTGGCGCTGAATGCGGATATCGGCATGGGCGAAGCCCTGCATGCCACGACCGCGCTGCCACCGTACAAGCAGTTCTATGGCGGTGGCCCGTCGTCGATTCGCGGTTACCGCGAATCGTGGATGGGTCCCCGGGACAGCTTTGGCAACCCTTACGGCGGTAATGTGTTGGTTGCGGCGCAGGCAGAGCTTATAATCCCCCTCCCGGACAAGTTTGCCAGCCAGGCGAGAGCAAGCCTTTTTTACGATATCGGTAACGTCTTCAATACAGGCGAAGTCGCGTTCACGGACAAGCTTGGGAGCCCCGTTGAATACGAGCCGGATTTCAATGAACTGAGAACATCGGTGGGCATCGCGGTTCAGTGGCTGGCGCCGCTCGGATTGTTCCGCTTCAGCTACGCCTATCCGCTCAACGATTACAGGGGCAATGACAGGTACTATGGAGACGAGCTGGAGCGATTCCAGTTTTCAATTGGTCAGGCATTTTAATTTTGGACTCATTATGAATCTTGTAAAGCAAGCTACTTTCAGCGCAATTTTTGCCATCGTATTACTGGCGGCTGCCGTTCAGCCGTCCGCAGCGCAGGATCTGAAGATCGGCGTTGTCAACGTTCCCGTCCTCATGCAAAGGGCGCCGCAGGCGACTGTCGCGATGGATGCATTGCAGGAAGAGTTTGCGCCGCGTCAGCGTGAAGTCCTTGCCAAACAGAAGGAATTCGACGATCTCAGCGCGAAGGTACAACGCGACGTCGCCGTGATGGGCGAAACCGAAAGGCGCAATGCCGAAAAGGACCTGCGTGACCTGCAACGGGAAGTGTCGCGCCTGCAAAACGAGTTTCAGGAAGACCTCAATCTGCGCCGCAATGAGGAGCTCGGAAACCTGCAGCGTGCCCTGCTCAAGGAAGTACAGGACTATGCACAGTCTGCCGGATTCGATCTCGTGGTCGGTGACGGCGTGCTCTATGCGAGTAATGCAGTCAACATCACCGAGAGCGTGCTGAAAGCCATGGAAGCGAACTTCCAGGCTGCTGGCAACTAGGCGGCACTCCGGCGTCCAGCCAACCGGAATGGCAATCAGCCTTGGCGAACTGGCGATTCAGTTCGGCTGCGAGCTGATTGGCGATCCATCCGTTCAGGTATCCCGCGTCGCGACCTTGTCCGGCGCTGACGGATCCAGCGTCAGTTTTCTTTCCGCCCCCGCGTATCGACACCTGTTGACGGAAACACGGGCGGCTGCCGTAATCCTGCGTGCGGCCGATGCCGACACCTGCCCGGTGAATGCACTGGTCAGTTCCAATCCTTACCTGCTTTACGCCCGCATAGCTGCGGTCTTGCATCCGCCAGCGACAATGCCGCCAGGGGTGCATGCCAGTGCTGTCGTAGCGGCATCCGCAATAGTTGCTGCGAGTGCGCACGTCGCCGCGCATACCGTGATCGGCGACAATTGTGCAATCGACGACAGGGCGATTGTCGGGCCCGGCTGCGTTATTGGCAGGGACTGCCGGATTGGCGAGGGCACGCGACTGGCAGCCAACGTCACCTTGGGCGCGGACGTCAGCATTGGTTCGCGATGCATCGTGCATCCCGGTGCGGTGATCGGCTCGGACGGTTTCGGCAATGCAATGAGCGAAACCGGCTGGGTGAAAGTGCCGCAGATCGGAGGCGTTCGCATCGGTGATGATGTCGAGATTGGCGCCAATGCAACGATCGACCGTGGGGCCATCGATCATACGGTGATAGAGAACGGGGTCAGGCTCGATAACCTGGTGCAAATCGCACACAACGTGCGCATCGGTGAGCACACGGCCATGGCCGCGATGACCGGCGTCTCCGGGAGTACGGTGATCGGCAAGAGGTGCATGTTCGCCGGCCAGACTGGTATCGTCGGCCACCTGACCATCTGCGACGATGTCATCGTGACAGGCAAGACTATGATCTCGAAGAACATAGATAAGCCGGGCACCTATTCCAGCGGTTTTCCGGCCGAGGAATCGGGCATCTGGAAACGGCAGGTTGCGCGCTTTCGGCGGCTGGATATGCTCTCCGCCCGTTTGAGTGCGCTCGAGGCACGCAAGGAAAAGGAATGAATGCGGGGACTGGCGCCATGGATGTCCGGGCGATCATGGCATTGCTGCCGCATCGCTATCCGTTCCTGTTGATCGACAGGATCGTCGAATGCCACCCGCGCGAATCGATCATGGCAGTCAAGAATGTCACGGTGAACGAGCCTTTTTTCCAGGGCCATTTTCCCGGCAACCCGGTGATGCCGGGCGTACTGGTGATCGAAGCCATGGCACAGGCGTCAGGCATACTTTCATATTTGTCGACCGGCGATCGGAACCCCCGGCCCTTGTATTTCCTGGCAGGAATCGACGAAGCGCGTTTTCGTCGACCGGTCGGGCCGGGCGATGTGCTGTTGATCAGGATCGATGTCGAAAAGGAGAAAAGAGGAATCTGGCGTTTTGATTGCAACGGTACGGTCGATGGACAGAAAGTCGTGTCCGCCAAGATCATGTGCGCACCGGGCGGAGAGTTGCAGTGATTCACAAGACAGCAGTGGTTTCGAATCTGGCGGAGATCGCCGATGACGTTGAAATTGGTCCTTACTCGGTCATCGGTGACCGGGTCCGCATAGGTCGCGGCACACATATAGGCAGCCACGTCGTCATCAAAGGGCCGACGACCATTGGTGAGGACAACCACATATTCCAGTTCAGTTCCATCGGCGACGATCCGCAGGACAAGAAATTTGGCGGTGAAGACACGCGCCTCGAGATCGGGGACCGGAATACCATCCGGGAGTACTGCACGATCAATCGTGGCACGACCCAGGACGAGGGCATCACGTCACTCGGCAATGACAACTGGATACTTGCCTACGTGCACATTGCGCACGACTGCCGCGTCGGCAGCCATACCATTTTTTCGAATAATGCAACGCTGGCAGGGCATGTGCATGTGGGGGACTGGGTCATTTTTGCCGGATTCTCCGGAGCGCACCAGTTCTGTCACGTCGGCGCCCACAGTTTTCTCGGTATGTTCGCTGGCACCAGCCGCGATGTGCCGGCATATACGATGGTTGCCGGCCAGCCTGCCACCGTTCGCGGCATCAATCTCGAAGGGCTGAAACGGCGCAATTTCACCGCGACACAAATCAGCAATATCAAAAACGCCTATCGCATCGTGTATCGCAAGGGAATGAAGCTGAACGATGCGATTCGCGAAATCGAGGAACTCGCGAAGACGCAACCCGAACTCGAAGTTTTTGCGAACTCATTGCAAACGTCCGACCGCGGGCTGCTGAGGTAGTCGCGGTGAGGATCGGTTTTGTCGCCGGCGAGACCTCCGGCGATCAGCTTGGCGCAGGACTGATACGCGAGCTGAAAAGAATCGTGCCGGACGTTCATTGCGAGGGCGTCGCCGGGCCGCTTATGAAAGCCGCCGGTTTCGAAGCCTGGGAGTCCGCGGATGCGCTGGCGGTCATGGGCCTCATCGAGCCGCTGCGTGAAATACCGCGACTTTTGCGGTTGCGCCGCATGCTGTTCGAGCGTTGGCGCGCACAACCGCCGGATGTTTTTGTCGGCATTGACGCACCGGATTTCAACCTCGGCCTGGAGAAAAAGCTCAAAGCCTGCTCGATTCCGACCGTGCACTATGTCAGCCCTTCGGTTTGGGCCTGGCGGCAGGGTCGAATCCGGAAAATCCGCGAAGCAGTCGACACCGTTTTGTGCCTGCTGCCATTTGAGAAAAAATTCTATGATGCGCGCGGTATCGATGCGGTATTTGTCGGTCATCCGCTTGCCGAAGCGATGCCGCTCAACCCTGATCCGCAGGCAGCGCGCAATTATCTTGGCATCCAGTCGGAGCAGGTGGTCGCCATCCTGCCGGGCAGCCGCCGCAGCGAGGTGTCGCGGCTCGCCGCCCCGTTTGCGGCCGCCGGCCGGTTGCTGGCGGAGCGTCACCCGGGCCTTACGTTCGTTGCGCCAATGGTGAGCACCGGGCTACGCAGGTATTTCGAGCAGGCGCTCGGCGAGGCTGGCATCCGCGACCGGACCTGCGTCATCGATGGCAATGCGCCGCAGGCGATCGCGGCGGCCGATGTGGTATTGCTGGCCTCCGGTACGGCGACACTGCAAACGGCATTGCTCGGTCGGCCCATGGTAGTGGCATACAAGGTGGCGCCGGTGACGTACTTCATCGCGAAAACCTTTCGATTGTTCAAGACACCTTGGTTCGCCTTGCCGAACCTGCTGACGCCGGAACCCCTGGTCACCGAGCTGATGCAGGGCAACGCAACACCGGACAAGCTGGCGGCTGCGGTGACTTCGTTGCTTGACGACGGCAACGCGCGCCGGAGGATCGCCGCGGCTTTTGCCGATCTGCGGAAGGAGCTGTCGAGGGATGCCGACAGCCTCGCCGCACAAGCGGTACTGGCGCTGGCGGCGCGGTCTGCGGGCCGGGGGAGGGTGGGTTGAGGGCTGGCTTTACGTCACGCAATCTGCTGGTGGCGGGTGTCGACGAGGCGGGCCGTGGTCCGTTGGCCGGTCCGGTGGTGGCGGCGGCCGTCATACTGCGACACGACCGTCCGATCGACGGCCTTGCGGATTCAAAATTATTGTCGCCGGCACAGCGCAGCCAGTTATTCGACATTATCCGACGCGATGCACTGGCTTCCGCCGTCGCCTGGGCGGATGTGGAGGAGATCGATCGGCTGAATATATTGCAGGCAACGTTGCTGGCGATGCGACGTGCGATTCACGGACTCAGCTGCCGCCCGGCGGTTATCGAAGTGGATGGAAACAGACTGCCGGATTTCGGATTGGAAAACTTTGGCCCGGAGTTGCGGTCGATCGTCGGCGGAGACCGTTGCGTTTCCGCGATCAGCGCCGCGTCGATACTTGCGAAGGTGTGTCGCGACCGCATGATGCTGGCAATGGATCGGCTCCATCCGGAGTACGGATTTGCGCGGCACAAGGGGTACGGGACAAGCGAGCATCGGACTTGTATCGAACGATTCGGGCCGTGCCAGTGTCATCGACGTAGTTTCAGTCCATTGCGGGACACATACGACCCGGCACGCAAGTCAATCCCTTGAATTCCCGCTATAGGCGCGCAAGATGCTCTTCCGCAGTCGCGTTGGTTTAGAATTCGGCACAGCAGCCGGCTGTCACCGGCGCCAGCCTTGTTCTTCCGGCAAGTGCCTGCCAGCAACGATTGCGGATTGCCTGTAACAATGACCAGATCCTTTGCACATCTGCATTTGCATACCGAGTACTCGATCGTCGACAGCACGGTACGCATACCGCAGCTGATGGCTCGGTGCCAGGAACTCGGCATGCCGGCGGTCGCGATGACTGACCAGGCCAACGTGTTTGCGCTGATCAAGTTCTATCAGCAAGCGCTGCAAGCGGGGATCAAACCCGTCATCGGGGTCGATCTGCACTTGCGCAATCCGGACGAGCTGGAACGGCCTTACAGCATGGTTTTGCTATGCCAGAATCGTGACGGCTTTCGCAATCTGTCCCGTCTCATCACGCGGAGTTTTACCGAAGGCCAGTATCGCGGCGCTCCCATGGTCAATGCGGAGTGGATGACCAATGACAATTGCAAAGGCCTGATTGCCATCTCGTCTGCGTTGAACGGCGACATCAGTCGCACATTGCATGCCGGGCACGTCGATGATGCAGCGCAACGGGTTGCAGCCTGGCAAACGAAGTTCGGTGACCGTTACTACCTGGAAGTCTGCAGGACCGGCCGCAATGACGAACAGCAGCAATCGCAAAAGCTCATCGAATTCGCTGCCGCAAGGCGCCTGCCCCTGGTTGCGACAAATGACGTGCGATTTCTTGATCAAAGCGACTTCGAGGCGCACGAGGCCCGTGTGTGCATACAGCAGGGCCGTACCCTGAACGATGCGGACCGTCCACGAATCTACTCGGACCAGCAGTTCCTTAAGACCTCTGCCGAAATGCAGAGCCTGTTCCAGGATATTCCGGAAGCACTCGACAATGCCTGGGAAATTGCGGTGCGCTGCAACCTGCAACTGGACCTGGGACAGTCGTTTCTTCCGGCTTTCCCAGTACCGGACGGACAATCGACCGACGGATTCCTCGCCGCTGAATCGTTTGCGGGCCTCGAAGCGTGGTTGCAACGCATGCAGCAGCGAGGGGATGCAGTCGTCGGAAACCGGGAAGTATTTGCCGCGCCCTATCGGAAACGGCTGCAAAACGAACTGGCGGTTATCTGTGACATGGGATTTGCCGGATATTTTCTGATCGTCGCCGATTTTATCCGCTGGGCGAAACAGCAGCAGATACCCGTCGGTCCCGGCAGGGGCTCGGGCGCCGGTTCGCTCGTCGCGTACGTACTCGGAATCACCGACCTTGACCCGCTGGAGCACGACCTGCTGTTCGAGCGATTTCTGAACCCCGAACGCGTTTCAATGCCCGACTTTGATATCGACTTCTGCATGGAAGGCCGCGACCGCGTGATCGAGTATGTCGCGGAGCGTTATGGACGCGACCGTGTGTCCCAGATCATCACTTACGGAACGATGGCGGCGCGTGCAGTAATCCGCGACGTCGGTCGTGTTCTTGGTCAGCCGTACGGATTTGTCGACCGGGTGGCGAAGCAAATCCCGTTCGAAATCGGCATGACCCTGGAAAAAGCGCTGCAACAGGAAGACGAACTTGCGGCCATGTATCGTGACGATGACGATGTCAGATCCGTCATCGATCTCGCAAAGTCGCTGGAGGGCCTGGTTCGCAACGCGGGAAAACATGCCGGCGGCGTTGTCATCGCACCCAATGCACTGACCGATTTCACACCGTTGTATTGCGAGGAGAACGGAGCTCACACCGTTACCCAGCTCGACAAGGACGATGTCGAGACTGCAGGGCTGGTGAAGTTCGATTTCCTTGGGCTCAAGACGTTGACCATCATCGACTGGGCCGTACGCATCGTAAATGACGCGGACCAGTCGGCGGAGCTCGACATCCACTCCATACCGATGCAGGACGCATTGACTTTCGAGTTGCTGCGCTCCTGTCGCACGACCGCGGTCTTCCAGCTCGAATCGCGGGGCATGCGGGACCTGATCAAGCGACTGCAGCCGGATCATTTTGACGACCTGGTCGCGCTGGTCGCCCTGTTTCGGCCGGGGCCGCTGCAATCGGGCATGGTCGACGACTTCATCAGCCGCAAGCACGAACTGAACAAGGTCGATATCGATTACCTGCACCCTGATCTCACATCTGTACTCAAACCGACCTACGGTGTCATCCTGTACCAGGAACAGGTCATGCAGATCGCCCAGGTGCTTGCCGGATACACGCTCGGAGGAGCCGATCTCCTGCGCCGAGCCATGGGCAAGAAAAAGCCGGAAGAGATGGCGAAACAACGGCAAGTATTCGTCAACGGCGCCTGTGAGAGAGGTGTCGCAGTCCGTACGGCTACGCGAATCTTCGACCTGATGGAGAAATTCGCAGGGTACGGCTTCAACAAGTCGCATTCTGCGGCCTATGCTCTGCTCTCGTACCAGACTGCCTACCTTAAAGCTCACTATCCGGCTGCATTTACCGCAGCAGTGATGAGCGCCGATCTGGACAATACGGATCGGCTGGTGATGATCAAGGACGATTGCCGCCAGATCGGCTTGAAGTTGCTGGCGCCTTCGATAAACGCGTCAGCTTACCAGTTCAGCGTCGCCGACCGGCGTTCGATCCTGTACGGTCTCGGTGCGATCAAGGGCGTTGGCAGGAGCGCGGTCGAGGCAATCGTCGCCGAGCGAGCGGCACGCGGATCGTTTCGCAACTTTGCCGATTTCTGCCGGCGCGTCGATCTGGAGAAAGTCAATCGGCGGGCGCTCGAGGCCATGATCAAGTCCGGGGCAATGGACGAGTTTGATTCGACACGCCGGAGCCTCGCACACCAGCTCCCGGCGGCACTGAAAAGTGCGGATCAGGAAGCGCGGGCACGAGCTGCAGGACAGAACGACATGTTCGGGCTGACTCCCGCGCCGGCACGCGCCCAAGCAGCAGAAGTGGTCGAACTGGCCGAGTGGTCGCAGCGCGAGCTGTTGCTGAATGAGAAAGAAGCCCTCGGTCTTTACCTGACAGGGCACCCCTTTGATTCGGTGCGTGCCGATGCGCAATATTTTGTCGACGGCACGCTGGCGGATATCAGTTCCGAACCCCAGCCGGTGAGCACCGGAGACCGCAATTATGCGCAGGCGCGACGGGATGTAACGGTCGCGGGCCTCGTGCTGGACATTCGCAAGCGTGGCAACCGTTTCACGGTAGTGCTCGATGACAATACAGGACGCATGGAAATCAGTTTGTTCAGCGAAGCGTTTCAGCAGTTTCGGCATTTGCTGGAAAAAGATGAGATCGTGGTTATCAGCGGCAGCCTGCGGTATGACGACTTCAATGGTGCCTGGCAAATAAATGCCAGGAACATTCTTCACATAGACCGCGTGATAGAAACACGCGCAAGAAGCATGATCCTCAACCTGTCGCCGAACGGAGCCGGCAAAGCGCTTCTGACCCAGCTACACGATGTATTGCTGCCGTTCCGCAAGGGGAACTGTGACGTGGCCGTGCAGTACACCGGCAGCAGTGCTGCGGCACGATTGAGCCTCGGACCTGAGTGGAGTGTGCGCCCAAGCCGCGAGTTGCGCGATAAACTGACAGACTTGCTTGGCCAGAACAGCATTCGATTTCTTTACACTGCCGGTCGCGAATTAATGTAGAGTCGCACTTCTGTATCAGTGCGACTATCAATCATTCCGGTACGGCTTGCTGCAGGACGATTTGAATAATGGATCTCAATTTTCTCGATTTTGAGCAACCAATCGCGGAAGTCGAGGCCAGAATCGAGGAATTGCGATTCGTCGGTGACGACCCGGAAATCAACATCAGCGAACAGGTTGCGAAGCTGAAGGCGGAAAGCAGGACGCTGACCAGGAACATCTTTTCGAAACTCAGTTCGTGGCAGGTTGCCCAGATTGCACGCCATCCGATGCGCCCGTACACCGCCGACTACCTGCAACTGATTGCACCGGACTTCCAGGAATTGCATGGCGACCGCATGTATGCAGACGATCCGGCCATCATCGGCGGCATGGGGCGAATCGATGGTCGCGTGATCATGTTCATTGGTCATCAGAAAGGCAGGGACACGAAGGAACGTGTGAGGCGCAACTACGGCATGCCCAAGCCCGAAGGCTATCGAAAAGCGCAGCGGCTGATGCGCCTTGCGGAGCGGTTCGAACTGCCCGTAGTGACATTCATCGATACCCCGGGCGCATATCCGGGTGTCGGCGCCGAGGAACGCGGACAAAGCGAAGCCATTGCTTTCAGTCTGTACCTGATGTCGGGGCTGAGAACACCGATCATCAATGTTGTGATTGGTGAGGGTGGCTCCGGCGG
>CAYXKM010000330.1:0-5386 GCA_964465665.1 uncultured Woeseiaceae bacterium | reverse complement strand
CGGGTCGAGGGTCCGTAGCCCGGTTCGACCAGCTTGACGCGCACGTTGAAGGCCTCGAGTTCGAACGCGAGCGATGCCGTGAATCCCTCGATCGCCGTCTTGCTCGCGGTGTACACCGCAACGAGCGGCATCGGTGCCAAGGTCGCACTCGAGGTCACGTTTACCACCACCCCGGAGCGGCGCGCGCGAAACTGCGGCAGCATGGCTTGCGTCATCGCCAGCACGCCGAAGGTGTTGGTCTCGAACACCTCGCGCACGGTCGCCATCGGTGTTGCTTCGAAGGCGCCGAAGAGCCCGATGCCGGCGTTGTTGACCAGCACATCGATCGGACCGCTCGCCTCCAGTGCCGCGGCGATGCTCTGCGGCTCCGTCACATCGAGCGCCAGCACGCGAAGTCTCGGCGATTGGGGCAGCAGGTCCTCGCGCAGCGTGCGCATGGTGCCGACCACGTTCCAGCCCTTTGCATGAAAGTAGCGCGCGGTTTCGAGGCCATAACCCGACGAGCAGCCGGTGATCAGTACAGTCTTCATGGGGGTCTCCCTGTTGGTGTCCATGGACGAGACGATAGCGCGCCGGGGCAGGACGGACTATAATGAAAAGTCCACTATTCATTGGTATAAGTCCAGACATGGCCGATCCCCTCTCAGAAGTCATTACGCTGCTCCGGCCGAGCACGGTGTTCTCCAAGGCCATCAGCGGCGCCGGGCGCTGGGCGGTGCGTTACTCGGCCTACGGCCACCCGAGCTTCTGCGCCGTGCTAGAGGGGAGCTGTCTTCTTGCAGTCGAGGGCGAAGAGGTCATCACGCTGAACGAGGGTGACTTCGTGCTCCTGCCGGCAACGCCCGGCTTCACGATGTCGGGCTTCGAGCCGGTGACGCCGGTGACAATCGACCCGACAGTCAGCGCCGCATCCACCGGCGATATTCGCCACGGCAACCAGGACGGTCCGGCCGATGTACGCCTGCTCGGCGGTTACTTTGTATTCGATTCGCCGGATGCGGCGTTGCTCGTGTCGCTGTTGCCGGCGCTTTTGCACGTGCGCGATGCCGGGCGGTTGTCGTTACTCATGCGCCTGGTGAACGAGGAGTCGAAAGAGCAGAAGCCGGGCCGCGATCTCGTGCTCACGCGCCTGGTGGAAGTGCTGCTGATCGAAGCATTGCGCGCAACACCCGGCGACAACGCGCCGCCGGGTTTGCTGCGAGGTCTCGCCGATCCGCGACTGGCGCTGTCGTTGCGGCACCTGCACGGCGAGCCCGCGCGTTCGTGGACGGTGGCCGAGCTCGCGGGCAAAGCGGCGCTGTCACGCTCGGCCTACTTCGAACGATTTACACGCGCCGTCGGTGTGCCGCCGATGGAATACCTGCTGGCCTGGCGCATGGCGGTCGCGAAAGATTTGCTTCGCCGCGAGGATCTTGCGGTTGCCGAAGTGGCCGAGCGGGTCGGCTACGGTTCGGCGAGCACCTTCAGCACCGCGTTCAGCCGCTACGTGGGCCAGCCGCCGGGGCGCTATGCGCGGGCGAGTTCGGCCAGTCAGAATGTCGACGCTTTGGGTACTTTTGAACGTTGACCGTGAAAATCACCCGGTCCAAAGTTTTGTCGTGGCGAAGACGTCGATGAACTCCGGTTGGATAAAGCCGAGCGCCTCCTTGCGAAGTATGACAGTGGCCTGTCCGATGCTCGCGACGTATTCCTTGGGTTTCACCGGTATTTGTACTGATGGCCGGCACTATTGACCCATATAGTCGTATGGCTATTGCTACATATCGCTGGTAATCTCTGATGGTGGCAGGCACTTTCGACTGGGACCCGGCCAAAGACACCGAGAATCAACGAAAGCATGGCGTGTCCTTCGGCGAAGCCCAGACAGCATTTCTCGATCCCGGCCGTGTCATTGCGCGTGACATGAGACACAGCCAGGCCGAGCAACGCTACTACTGCATTGGCCGCGTATCGGCAGGTGTCCTGACGGTCAGGTTCACCTGGCGGGACGATGTCATTCGGATTATCGGCGCCGGTTTTTGGCGCAGAGGCAGGAAACTCTATGAAGCACATTCAGAAATACACCGATGAGCCACTCGGCCGGCTGGAGGTCATTGATGACTTTCTCCCGCCTCCCGAGCAACTGGTGCTGAAAGAAGACGGCGTCAAGGTCACGATATCGCTCAGCAAGAAAAGCGTGGATTTCTTCAAGGCGCATGCGGCACGGTCAAAGGTTCCGTATCAGAGAATGATCAGAAGCCTCCTCGATACCTACGCCGACCGTCATTCGGACCGAATTCCAACGAAACGCGCGACGAATCGCGCCTCAAAGAACACACGCAGGTCAATGTAGTCGTTAAATGAAACATGTCTGACTGGCTCGCACATTCGCTAAGTCGAAGGGATGGACACAGGCCGATAAGTGCTCCTATAATGGGAACGATCGATCCCAATGTGAGAACACCATGCTTGATGACATTCTGTTCGGTAAAACACGTGCGGCGATTCTGCGCGAGTTGTATCTCAATCCCGACCGTCGAATCTCCTTCAACGAGCTTGTACGCCGACTGAAATCGGGCGCGGGTGCTGTGTCCCGCGAACTCAAGGTTCTCATCGCGTCGGGACTCATCACCGAGGAGCGCGAAGGCAACCACCGTTTCCTGACGGCGGGAAAACAGTCGCCCTTATTCGCCGAGTTGAAGGCCTTTGTCACCAAAGCATCCGGAGCGACGAGCCTCATCCGGGACGCGCTCCGCGAACTCGAAGACCGGATCGAGCTGGCGTTCGTGTTCGGTTCGGTGGCAAAGGGCATCGAGCGCGCCGATAGCGACCTCGATCTATTTGTCATCGGCACTGCGGGTTACTCGCTAGTCAGCGAACGCATGCACGCTGTCGAAGGACGGCTGGGTCGGAAAGTCCAGACGTTGTATTTCGACACAAACTCGCCAGCGGACCGCGTTTCCCTTCGCAAGTCTTCCATGCAAGCTATGCTCTCGGGCCCAAGACTTTTTGTCATTGGAAACGAGTCGCAATTGCAGCGATATCTGTCGGACGAAGGAAAAGGTCGTGGTAAAACGGGCAAATCTCGACAATCTGGCTAAAGGGCCAAGACCTGCGCTGCACACGGCCGATCCCAATTGGGATACGCTCAAGGGACTGGTCGAGCGCGCCGCGCAAAGTATTGCCGACGCCGGCAACGAGGCCAATAGCCTGGCCACCCGGTTTTCCAGCGCCTACAGCGCCGCATTCTGGCTCGCTCGTGTCGCGCTGGAAGCGGCAGGCTTTCGTCTCGCCGGCGCCGAAGGCCATCGCGCAATGGTATTTCAATGCCTGGCGCACACCGTGGAGTGGGAACATTCCCGGTGGCGGAGGCTCGACGACCATCACCGCCTGCGCAATCGTTTCGATTACGGCGACATCGTCGAGGTATCCGGGAGTCAGGTCGAAACCATGATTGCCGACGCACAGGCTTTGCTGGACGATGTGCGGCGGATTTTTCCGAAGGCAAACCCGTGATTGGCGCGTCTTCAGATTGGAAGTACTTACCGGACCCGGGCCAGCATACTTCTGAACGCTGAAAGAGGACGTAGACGCCAAGCGTTTTACGAAATGGATCGACCCAGTTCTTTTTTCGAGACGCCGAGCGCCAGCAGAGACTTCACCAACAGGTCGATCGAAATTGTCGGGTCTCCCGGTTCCATTTTCGCGATACGGGACTGGCTTGCAAGCCGACAGCTCGCAGAATCCCTGCCTGATCCACGTGCCAGTGTCGGGGTCCGCGTCGCCGGCACTGCCGGCTCCTACAGGCGCCCGCCTTGCAGCCGCAGCGCCATGGCGTAGATCACCGGGAGAACGACCAGACTGAGCACGGTCGCGCTGACCATACCGCCGACCATGGGGACCGCGATGCGCTGCATGGTTTCCGAGCCGGTACCGTGTCCCCAGAAAATCGGCAGCAGGCCGATAGTGATGGCGGCGGCGGTCATCACGATCGGGCGAACACGCTCGGCAGTGCCGCGCTGGGCGGCCGCCAGAATATCCTGGGATCGAAGTGGCCCGCCTGTAGCCTGCCGCACCCGTGCCAGTTCCTGATCGATGAAGGTCAACACCAATATGCCGATCTCGGCGGCAACGCCGGCCAGCGCGATGTAACCCACCGCCACCGCCACCGACATGTTGAAGTCAAAGGCGTATTGCAGCCAGATGCCGCCGATCAGCGCAAACGGGATCGACAGCATCACCACCAGCGGTGCTGTAACGTTCCGGAAATTCAAGTACAGCAGCAGAAAGATGATTGCCAACGTCAGCGGCACCACCAGCTTGAGGCGTTCAATCGCCCGCTCCATGTACTCGAACTGCCCCGACCAGGCGATGCTGTAGCCGGGCGGCAACTCGATCTGGTCACGAATCGCCTGTTTCGCCTTCGCGACAAAACCGCCGATGTCGGAGGTCTTCAGATCGACATAGACCCAGGCATTCGGACGCGCGTCCTCGCTTTTGATCGAGGGCGGACCGCGGCGCAACTCCAGGTCGGCGACGAGTTGCAACGGAATCTGGGCGCCGGTGGGAGTCGCCACCAGGACGCGTTTCAGCGCCTCGATGTTGTCCCTCAGCTCGCGCGGGTAACGCACATTCACCGGGTAGCGTTCCAGCCCTTCAACGGTCTCGGTGACGTTCATGCCGCCGATGGCCGACTGGATCACGTCTTGCACATCACCCACGGTCAGACCATAGCGCGCGGCATCCTCGCGGCGGATGTCGAAGTCGAGGTAATAGCCCCCAACCGTCCGGTCCGCGAACGCCGACAGCGTTTCCGGGAGCCGCTTCATTTCTGCCTCGATTTCCTTACCGATGCGTTCCAGTTCGGCCAGATCCGGCCCTGACACCTTGATTCCGATCGGTGTCTTGATGCCGGTGGAAAGCATGTCGATGCGGGTCTTGATCGGCATGGTCCAGGCATTGGCGACGCCGGGAAAACGGATTGCCCTGTCCATCTCGTCCATCAGCTCGCGGGTGGTCTTGCCGGGATCGGGCCATTGCTCCGCGGGTTTCAATTTGACTACGGTTTCGATCATTGCCAACGGTGCGGGGTCGGTCGCGGTTCGCGCTCGCCCGACCTTGCCGAACACCCGTTCAACCTCCGGGAATGTCTTCAGTATCTTGTCGGTCTGCTGCAGCAATTCCTTGGCCTTGGTGATCGATATGCCCGGAAAGGTGGTCGGCATATACAGGATGTCGCCCTCGTACAGCGGCGGCATGAATTCGCTGCCGATGTGCCGTAGTGGCCAGAAGCTGACCGCCAGCAATACGATCGCGAGTACCAGCGTGAACTTGCGCCAGCGCATGGCGATGGCCAGCACCGGGCCGTGGATGGCATGCAGGCCGCGGTTCACCGGGTTTTTGGCCT
>CAYXKM010000329.1:0-9110 GCA_964465665.1 uncultured Woeseiaceae bacterium | reverse complement strand
GTCCTCGCTTTCAGTTTCAGTTTCCAACGACTCAACTCGATTGCGTTTGCCCAGGCAATTGATTGATTCGTTCATCGCTATCCGATAGACCCAACTGAAGAAACGGAAGGCGGGATCGTATTTGTCCAGATTCTCGTAAATCTTGAGGAACACCGTCTGTGTGACATCCCTCGCGTCTTCGGAACTGTGCAACATGCGAAATGCGGCATTGAAAACAGGTTTCTCGTAACGTATCAGCAACGTCTCAAATGCCTGCTGATCGCCGTTCTTGCACCGCTGAACCAAGTCCGTGTCGTCAGTCTTACTCATACCTACCGCCGGGAACGGAAAAGGTTGGTCAACCCATTTGAAAATTCTTCGTAGACGAAAAAACAGGCAAAAGGATGGCCACAAGACACGAAACGTGCCTGCTGGACGTTTGGTAGATGCGTGAACTTCAGGATTGCGCCACCCTCCCGGACGCCACCGCGAATCACTACTGCATTGCTTCTATTTCAAAAATGGCATTAAAGCCCGAGTATCGGAAGACATCGTGTATATGATTGTTTACATTTATTATTTTTAATCTGGCCCCGATTTCCGCAAGCCGCTTTTGAGTTTTCAGAAGAACTCCCAGACCAGCGCTGGAAATGTATTCAAGGTTGGAGAAATCAACAATACGCGGCTCAGCGATGGAATCCATGAACGACTGTGCTTTAGCGCATTGTGCGGCGTCCAATCGTCCACTGCATATAATTTCGCCATTAGCACCGAAGTCGATATGAAACATGAACTTATCCCGTTCCTTTGGTGAAGGTTACCGTACTCCGCCGGTCCGAATAGTCGTATCTCAAGGAATCGACCATCTTCTGAATCAGGTGCAAGCCCAGGCCCCCCACCTTGCGCTGCTCCAGGGGCGCATCAATGTTTATGTGCCGTGACGACGTAACGTCAAAAGCGTCGACGTCGTAATCTGTGAGGCTGACCGTGACGGCGTCGTCGTCAGTTTTTATGTCCAGCAAGATGTCGTTCGTGTTGCCGGGGTTGTACTTCACCATATTAGTAAACAGCTCCTCCATGGCGAAGTGCACAGGGAATCTGATCGATTGAGCGATGTTTTGTGATGTCAGAATTCTATCCGTGAACTCGTAGATTGCCTCCAGCGAGTCATAGCTTCTGCCGAATTTCTTATTCATTTCGCGACGTTGACCAGTTTGAACTGGCACTGGCGCCATAACGGTGGCATGGAAACACTATATCTTCTCCGACGCGCACATCAACAAACTGCCGGCAGAGAATTTGTTCAAAATTGACCAAAAGAAGCCGCGAATCATGAGCGGTCATTGGATTCGCGGACCCCGCTCACGGAGACGGCGGACCAGGACTATCGTAATGTCATCGGCTTGGGGAACCGGCCCACCGTGCCTGCGCGCGGCCTGCATGATCCGCTGCACCAACTCCCCAGCGCTTGCCTCCGGGTTGTCCGCAAGGACTTTGACAATACCATCCTGGCCAAATCGGACACCGGCCGAGTTCTCGTACTCGTAGATCCCATCGGATATAAGCCCGAGAATGTCGCCCGGTTCAAGTGCAATAGCGGTCGCTTCGCCAAGCCGTGCTTGGTTCATGTAACCAAGTGGAAACGTCGATGCTTCGTGCCAGTCATAAGTGTTGCTTGCCGCACGCAAATGCATGATCGGCCCTTGCCCGCCCGAGTGAAAACGAACAACGTGATTCGAACCGTCAAGGAGTCCGAAAAAGGCGGTGACAAAACGGTCTGCAGGCAGATCTTCCACAAGCTGGTCATTGACGTGAATGAAAGCTTCGTCGAGATTTGCGCCGAGACGCAACGCAACCCGAAGCATGGCCCGAACCTGCGTCGCACTCAGGGCCGGGCCGATGCCGTGTCCGGTAGCGTCGCCCATCAATAAGAACAGTTTGTCGCTTGCAAGCTTCACGAAGTCGAACAGGTCGCCACCCGTCTGGTCTGTCGGAGAGAAAATGCCGGAAACGTCGTACCCGCTGATTTCCGGCATAACTTTAGGCAGCGTTCCCATCTGCACGTCCCGTGCGACGGTTATCTCACGGTCAAGCCTTTCAGTAACGATCATCGCTTCCGTCAATTTTACCCTGTGCAAGACAACCGCCGCCTGAGCGGCCAGTGCAGACGCAACAAACTCGTCTTGTTCATCGAATGAACCGCTGTTCTTGTTCAGTATCTGTAATACACCGATCAAGGACTCTTCGTATCCGATCAGTGGCACGGTCAGCATGCACCGCGATTTGTAGCCGGTTGCCTTGTCAATCTCTCGATTGAATCTTGGGTCCGCATAACAATCCGGCACGTTAATCAACTTGCGTGTTCTTGCGGATTCACCGACGATGCCCTTGCTCGCAGGAATGCGAAATGATCCAAGACCCGTTCCAACGCGAACAACAAACTCATCCGTGTCCTTGTCATACAAGAAGACAGTGCCGCGTTCCGCATCAAGTATATTCAGGGAAGCGGACACAACTTCCTTTAACATGGTATCCAGATCGAACGGGGCTGCGAGTTTTCGCGTTACCTCAAGTATTTGCCTGAGTGCGCGGGTTTCCCGTGTTGCTGGAACGTGCAACATGCTGTTGAGCTCTTCTTCTTCAGGAACTGGCTGGCAAGGATGACTTTACCATCGGCAGCCGCAGATAACTGATCTCGATGTCGGAAACACGAGCAACCATGCGCTCGACGTTCTCAGGTGCAACATATCCGGATTCGGCAATTGCACGTTCTGTGACGAGCACTTCCCCCTTTATCGCAAGATCTTCACCCAGCTTCGAGGCGGTGTTCACGGGATCTCCATAAAAATCCTCGGAGCCAACGAGTAGCAAATCGCCGTAATCGATGCCGACCGACAAATATATGTGATCGGAGATGTCGAGCGCCTGGTTGGAGCGAAATATCTCCGCATTTATATTGAGACTGGCCTGAATTGCATCGTCTGTTGTGGGGAAAAAAGCATAACAATTATCGGCGTCATACTTGAGCAACGTCCCGTTGTTCGCTGCAATAATTGGCGCAATAACAAGTCGGGCGCGATGAATCAATTTGAGGAAATGACAAACGCCGAGTTTTCTCGATGTACTTGAAAAATTCGCCATGTCGGAAATGAAAGTTGCACCGCAAGCACCGAACTGTTCCCAGATTCGATTACGAATCCTGGTTTGCTCGTCTGCGAGCTCGCAGCGGGCGTACTGGGCAATCAGCTCATCAAATACATGACGGGCGGAAGGCTGCAGGTTCTTCGCTGTGTCGCCCATAACCACTCCCCGTGTGGACTCTGATTATTGTTTGGCAATTCATGCAATTATATCCCGACACGAAACTGTCGTGCGTGCGATCTTCAGCGCAATGAGCCTGGCCGGGCGATAAAAATCGCAATGATTCCGGCTGCCAGTAATGTCCATCCGAACACAGTCGCAGTCCCCAGGCCAATCAGAAGTACGCCGCATACACAAGCTGTCCCGCCACTTCCAAGATAGAACCGCTGCCGGTTCTGGTCCGACAGCAGGCGACGCAAAGTCGAAAGGTCCGCGGACTCAATGTTCATCTGCAACTTGCCCTTCGAGGCTTGCTCGGACAGGTGCCGAATAACGCCAGGAAGGTCGCGTATTGCGTCCCTGAGCTGCGGCAGATTGTCCCTGAAACCCTCGAGGATCGCACGGCCGCCGACTTGCTCATCCATCCAGAGCTGCAAAACGGGGTGTGCTGTCTTCCACAGGTCCAATTGTGGATAGAGTTGGCGCCCCAGCCCTTCGATGTTGAAAAGAGTTTTTTGCAACAGTATCAGCTGCGGCTGAATCTGCATATTGAACCGCCGCGCAGTTTCGAACAGTCTCAGCAATACCTGGGCGAACGATATTTCAGACAAGGGCTTATTGAAAATTGGTTCGCACACAGAACGGATGGCGGATTCGAGTTCATCGATGCGTGACTGGGGCGGGACCCAACCTGAATCGAGATGAAGCTTTGCGATCTTGTGATAGTCGCGATCGAAGAACGCCAGAAAGTTACCCGCCAGGTATTGCTGATCCGTAGGACTTAACGTACCGACGATCCCGAAATCGACGGCTGCGTACCTGGGATGCTCCGGATCGTCCGTTTGAACGAATATGTTGCCTGGGTGCATGTCAGCATGGAAGAAGTTGTGGCGAAATACCTGAGTGAAGAAAATCTCGACACCGTTCTCAGCCAGGCGCTGAATGTTGGTTCCAGCAGCGACCAGAGCTTTCATATCGCTTATCGGTATGCCGTATATCCGCTCCTGAACAAGTACTTTCGGCCGACAGAAGTCCCAGAAGATCTCCGGAACGTAAAGCATGTCCGACCCTTCGAAATTTCGCTTGAGCTGTGCTGCATTTGCGCCTTCTCGCATCAGATCAAGTTCGTCGATTACGGTCTTTTCGTACTCTGCAACGACTTCTATCGGACGAAAACGTCTGGAATTGGGCCAGTATCGGTCCGCCAGATTTGCGATGGCATACAGGACATCAAGGTCCTGTTCAATGAGGTGACGAACACCGGGGCGCAACAATTTGACAATGACTTCCTGGCCACCCGGTAGCACGGCGCTGTGCACTTGCGCAATCGAAGCGGCAGCCAAAGGTTCGAAGTCGAAGCGCTCGAATACCTCGTTAACAGACCTGCCATAAGCTGTATCAAGAATGGCCACCGCTTGTTCCGCCGGAAAGGGCGGCACCTGATCCTGCAGTTTGGCTAGCTCATCCGCAATGTCTGCCGGCAGAAGATCGCGTCGCGTAGATACCGCCTGGCCAAACTTCACGAATATCGGGCCCAGCTCCTGCAACGCGAGTCGAATGCGCACGCCGATCGGCGCAGACCTGTCCCTGCTGCGAGGAAAAAGATAGAAAAAGAATCTGAGCGGGCGCAAGAAATGAGTCGCGACAATAATGTCATCCAGGCCGTAGCGAACCAGTACGCGCTGGATATGCAGCAACCGCACCAGTGTCTTGCCACGCCACACGGTCATGCGCCTCGCTTCGTGGCCGACTGCAGCTCAAAGCGTCTGATCGCTGCTTCGAGCCTTGCCACGTCATCTCTCAGCGATTCGACACGAGTTCGAAATCGTTCGACCTCGTAACGACTTGGTACCGCCTGGCTTTCCTGCTGCAGATATTCGCTGACATTCTGCCGCATTGTCCCCCTGGCGTTGAGTCCCCATTCGCCCAAGCTCCGAACGGCGTTGCCGATACTGTGCGCCGCAACATCGCCGATGAACCGTGACAGCTCCTCTTCTGCGTCGGGCCGCGCCAGCAGCAGGAGTTTCTGAAGTTGTGCCGCAATGTGAACGTCGCCGACAAGTTCGACATCGCCTTTGCGGATCAGGTCCTCACTCGCTGACCCGGCAAGCTGCAACAGGGACAGAAACGATCCGCTGACTACGACATCGGGTTCCCGCGTGTGATCTGCTGTGAGTGACACGCGCCCGGAATCGACGAGAAGGTACGTCGCAAGTGAAGTGTTGCTGACCCGAATTGCCGCGCACGCGCCATCAAGGTTTTGGCAAATGGCGCGCGCGGAAGTCTGCGCTTGTATCTGCCGGTTCAGCAAGGAAGCCAGAGGTTGCAGGACAATTCGCAGGGCATCCAAAATGCTGCTCTCAAATCCTGTATCCCACGTGTAACGCAACGATGCCGCCGGCCAGATTATGATAGCGGCATCGCTCGAAACCGGCTTGCTGCATCATGCTCAACAGTGCCTCCTGATCCGGATGCATGCGAATGGACTCGGCGAGATACCGATAGCTCGATTCGTCATTTGCGACCAGCTTTCCCATGAGCGGCAATACCTTGAATGAGTAAAAGTCGTACGCGGGTTTGAGTGCTTCAGCAGGCCTCGAGAATTCCAGTACAAGCACCTTGCCACCCGGTTTCAGAACGCGGTACATGGAAGCCAGCGCCGCCGCTTTATCGGTGATATTGCGCAAGCCGAACGCGATCGTAATGCAATCGAAACTCGTGCTTGCAAACGGCAGGCTTTCTGCGTTGACTTGCGCTATGGCAACGTTGTCCCCGACACCTGCATCGACCAGTCTGCGTCGCCCCTCATGTAACATGCGGTCATTGATATCGGCCAATACGACGATTCCGCCAGCTCCAGTTTGTCGTGCGAACTCCCGAGCGAGATCGCCGGTGCCGCCGGCAAGATCGAGGACCGCCTGTCCGCTCCTGACTGCTGCCTGCCCGATCGCAAAACGCTTCCACATTCGGTGCAAACCAGCCGACATCAGGTCGTTCATCAAGTCATAGCGGTTTGCGACGGAATCAAAGACTCCTTTGACACGCCGCGCCTTTTCCGAAACCGAAACGGTCTCAAATCCAAAATGCGTTGTGCTTTCTTTCATCTGTTCAGTGTCGTGGCTGCGGCAGTTCAGCATACCCTGCCGCTTTCAGACGGTCGAGGTAGCGCCGCCAGTTATCTGCCTGTTGAGTGCCAAGTTCGTAAAGGTATTTCCACGTGTACAAGCCTGTATTGTGGCCGTCGCTGAACACCAGTCGCACGGCATAGTGCCCAACAGGTTCGACTGCTGTTATCTCCACGTCCTGTTTGCCGGTCTGCAGTACTTCTTGTCCGGGCCCGTGTCCTTTGACTTCGGCAGAGGGTGAATACACGCGAAGGTATTCGAACGGAAAGTCGAAACTGCTTCCGTCGTCAAAAGTGATGCTCAGCAGCCTGGATCGGCGCCGCAAACGAATTTCACCTGGTGTTATGTCCATTAGTACGCTACAGGATATACCGGCTGAGGTCCTCGTCTCTCGCCAGCTCTGCAAGGTGATCATCGACATATCCGGCATCGATCTGCAAGGTCGTGCCGCTCTTGTCGGAAGCCTCGAAAGAAATGGTTTCCAGCAATCGCTCCATAACCGTGTGCAGGCGACGAGCACCGATGTTTTCTGTACTTGCGTTGACCTGGAATGCAACCTCCGCTATACGGCGTACGCCACCGTCGGTAAAAGCTATGCTGACATCTTCAGTTTTCAGCAACGCCCGGTACTGCAGTGTCAGGGATGCGTCGGGTTCGGTGAGAATGCGCACGAAGTCGTCGGTCTCAAGTGACCTAAGCTCGACGCGAATCGGAAAACGACCCTGCAGTTCCGGAATGAGATCGGATGGCTTCGATACATGAAAAGCTCCGGACGCGATGAACAGGATGTGATCGGTGCGCACCATGCCGTACTTGGTATTCACCGTACATCCTTCAACCAGCGGCAAAAGGTCGCGTTGAACGCCCTCACGTGATACATCGGCTCCCACCGTCTCCGACCGACGCGCCACTTTGTCGATCTCATCAAGAAAAACGATTCCGTGCTGTTCCACGGAATGCAGCGCTCGCGTTTTCAGCTCATCCTCATCAACGAGTTTGGCCGCCTCCTCGTCTGTGAGCAGTTTCATTGCCTCACGGACTTTGAGCTTCCGTGTTTTCTGCCGGTTTCCGGACAGTGTCTGGAACATGCCCTGCAACTGACTGGTCATTTCCTCCATGCCTGGCGGAGCCATGATCTCTACGCCCACAGGCAGAGCCTGAAAGTCGACCTCGATCTCTTTGTCGTCAAGCTTCTTCTCCCGCAGCATTTTTCGGAATTTCTGTCGCGTGTCACCGCTATCGCCCGGTGTCTCGACCTGTGCGCCGAGTCCGGAATCGCGAGGTGAGCGTGGTAGCAATGCATCCAGTATACGTTCCTCGGCAGAGTCTTCCGCCCTGTGACGCACTTTGCTCATCTCCTCCTCACGCGTCATCTTGACAGCGCTGTCTACAAGATCACGGATTATGCTGTCAACCTCACGACCGACGTAACCGATCTCCGTGAATTTTGTTGCTTCAACCTTGATGAACGGCGCCTTCGCGAGCTTGGCCAGTCGCCGTGAGATTTCTGTCTTGCCAACACCAGTTGGTCCGATCATCAAGATATTCTTAGGCGTAATTTCACTACGCAGCGGTTCGTCGACCTGTACCCGGCGCCAGCGGTTTCTCAATGCAATGGCAACCGCGCGTTTCGCCTCTTCCTGGCCGACAATGTGCTTGTCGAGTTCCTGAACGATTTCTCTGGGTGTCATTTGTGACATTGACGGGATCCGTTACTTGCCTGCAGAAGGCAATTCCTCCACGACGATATTGTGATTGGTGAATACGCAAATATCCGCGGCAATATCGAGAGCCTTTTCGACGATGGTGCGTGCATCGAGGTTGGTGTTCTGTAACAGCGCCTGTGCAGCGGCCTGTGCATACGGGCCCCCGGACCCGATAGCCATGAGGTCGTTTTCAGGTTCGATGACGTCTCCGTTTCCAGAAATGATGAACGAGCTTTCCGCGTCCGCGACGCATAACAGGGCCTCGAGTCGACGCAGGCGCCTGTCCGTGCGCCAGTCTTTTGCCAGCTCTATTGCTGCGCGGGTCAGTTTGCCGTACTGCTCGAGTTTGCTTTCGAACAACTCAAAAAGGGTGAAGGCGTCGGCTGTGCCGCCGGCAAACCCGGCAATGACGCGGCCATTTGCCAGCAGCCGCACTTTGCGGGCATTGCCCTTCATGACAGTGTTGCCAATGCTGACCTGCCCGTCGCCACCAACGGCTACCCGGCCATGACGCCGGACCGAGACAATGGTTGTCCCTCGAAACTGTTCCATCTGTTTGATCCTCAGCGAAAAACTGACTGGAGGAAAACCGCTCGCAGCGCGGGATATTGACCTTATTTTGTCGGCGTCCGGGGTTTGTCCTTTAGCCGTGCGCGCGGATGTGTCCGGTCGTATATCTGGGCAAGGTGCTGGAAGTCAAGATGCGTATAGACCTGCGTCGTGGAGATATTGGCATGCCCGAGGAGCTCCTGCACACCGCGCAGATCATGACTCGATTCGAGCAGATGAGTCGCGAACGAATGACGTAGCAAGTGCGGGTACACACGCATGTCGATACCTTGGCGTTTTGCCCAGTATTCAACGCGGGACTGCACAGAGCGGGCGCTGATCCGGCTGCCCCGGCTGCTGACGAACAGCGCAAGCTCGTCGGCGCCGGCGAGCACTGCACGCACTTTGAACCACGATCTCAATGCATCCAGCGCCAGGCGACCTACCGGCA
>CAYXKM010000328.1:0-5973 GCA_964465665.1 uncultured Woeseiaceae bacterium | reverse complement strand
ACGCAATGAACCAGTCCGCCGGTCGGCCAAAGTTTGTTTTACCCGCCGATAGGTACGTAAATATCGGAATAGCCATTGCCGCAATTGGCACGATGAGCTTGCGCGCCTCAACGGCAAGTTCGAGAAGCAGCCGTGTTCCTGCCGGAGAACGCAGCATGTACAGCGCAATCGTGTTCTTCAGGGTAACGGCGAACAGAATGGTATTTGCCAGTATTTCCGTGCCCTCTTCCAGCCCGATCGAAATCGCCTGGCTGTCCGGCGTCGTTGCGTACCGGTAATAGATAATCTCCTGCAGCGGTACGCTCGCATACAACGAAAACGCCAGAATGCACCAGCCTGCAGTCCTGACCTGGTCTGCTGCACTGCGAAACCCTGCGATTGCATAGCACAGCGCTCCAAGCAGGACCAGTGCCGCCGGAACCAGTCCGAGAACGATGCCGTACGGCATCAATTGCAAGCGTTCGTGGAAAGAGCCGACTTCGTCGACCGACAGGGGAATCATGATTGCCGAAAGCACAAGCCAGCTCCTTGCGACCCGAACCCTGTCGGTCCGATTCAGCACCCAGCCGTCGTAACATTGAACGCCGATTGAGAACAGGAGCATTCCCGAGTACCACGATGTAAGGCTATTTTCCCGGCTCAGGTTGAAGAATCCGGAAATCCAGAGCCTGCGCCCGGTCAGTCTGGATTGAAGCAGCAGGTCCAGTACTGTCCCGCAGGTCAGAACGACGGCGATGACGCACGCAGCCCATACCAGAAAGCGATGCACACGGTGGATGTCGACGACTTGGCTCGTCATCAGCTCAGACTGTGTCCGCCTGGATGCTGCTTGTGCGTTGGCCCACTAGTTCTTTCCCGGCGGTGGCTCCGGAAAGCCGCGATCGCGCATCAGTGCGCCGATCTCGGCGTCACGGCCACGGAACTTGCGATACGCCTCCGCGGGATCGACCGCATTACGAACGGAGAACAGATTGTCTACCAGGCGTTTTGCGACCTCCTTGTCATAGAAACCGCCCGGCGCTTGCATAAATGCTTCCGCGGCATCCGACGTCAGCACGTCCGCCCACATATAGCCGTAGTATCCGGCCGAATAACCCTCGCCGGAGAATATATGCCCGAAATGCGGACTGCGGTGGCGCATCGCGAGCTCCGTCGGCATGCCGAGATCCGCGAGGGTCGCTTTTTCGAACGCGTCCGGATCGATCCCTTGCGGATCGCTCATGTGGTAACGCAGGTCGACGAGTGCGGACGCAAGATATTCCGTCGTGTCGAAGCCCTGTTTGAAGGTCGCCGTGTCCTTGATCTTCTGCACGAGTTCGGCTGGCATCGGCTGACCCGTTTCGTGATGCATCAGGTAATTGTCGATGACTTCGTCGGTCATCAGCCAGCGCTCGAGCAACTGCGACTGGAACTCGGTGTAATCGCGCACGCCGCCGTTTAGCGTCGGATAAGCCACTTTTGACGACAGTCCGTGCAGCGCATGGCCGAATTCATGAAAGAAAGTCGTGGCATCCGACCACGACACGAGCACCGGTTTGCCTTGCTCGCCTTTCACGAAATTCGAGTTGTTGGAAACGAGCGGCGTCTGCTTGCCCTTGTAGGTCTCGTAACTCCGGTAGCCGGTCGCCCAGGCGCCCGAACGTTTGCCGGACCGGGCAAAGGGATCGAGGTACCAGAGACCGATATGTTCTTCCGAGGTGCCGTCAGTCACTTCCCAGACTTTCACGTCCGGCTGCCAGACCGGGACCGATCCGTCTGCGACCGGGGCGAAACTAAAATCAAAGAGCTCCCCGGCGACAAAGAACATCGCCTCGCGCAGTTTATCGAGTTGCAGGTACTGCTTCACTTCGTCGGAATCGAGCGCGTAACGATCCTTGCGGACTTTCTCCATGTAATAGCGGTAGTCCCACGGCTCGATAGCGATGCTGGAGCCCTCCGCATCGGCAATCTTCTGCATGTCGGCAACTTCCTCACGCACCCGGCCGATGGCAGCGGGCCAGACGGCTTCCAGCAGCGCGAGCGCGCGCTCCGGTGTTTTCGCCATCCGGTTCTGCAGGCGCCACGCGGCATAGGTGTCGTATCCGAGCAGTCCGACACGTTCGTCGCGAAGCTTCACGATCTCGGCAATGATAGCGTTGTTATCGTGCTCACCGCCGTTGTCGCCACGGTTGTAATATGTGCGCCACACTTTCTCGCGGAGATCGCGTTCATCGGAGAAAGTCAGGAACGGATCCATTGACGAGCGGGTGTTCAGGATTGCGTATTCGCCGCTGCGACCGCGGTCTGCCGCCGCAGCCGCAGCCGCGCTGACGAAAGACCCCGGCAGGCCACCAAGCTGTTCGTCGGTGATGTAAGTAACGTAGCCCTCTTCGTCTGCGAGAATATTGTTTGCAAACTTCGTGTGCAGCTCGGCGAGCCGCTGGTTGATCGCGGCATAGCGTGCCTTTGCCTCGCCCTGCAGCGTCGCGCCGTCACTGGCAAAGCGGTCGTATACCAGCCAGACAAGCCTCTGCTCGTGCGCAGGCAATGCCTTGTACTCGTCGCTTTCGTAAACGCTTTTGATGCGCTGGAACAGCGCATCATTCTGGATGATCTTCGAATTGAACTCCGCGAGCCTTGGCGCCATTTCCTGCTGGATCGCGCGAAATTCCGGCGTCGACATGTTGGAGCTCCAGATGCCCCAATAGGAAAACACGCGGGCGAGGATCTCGCCGCTCCGTTCCAACGCGATAATCGTATTGGTGAAATCGGCAGGCTGCGAGTTGTTTGCGATCGCATCGACCTCGGCAAGGCTGCGCGCCATGCCCGCCTCGAGCGCCGGTTTCAGCCCGGCGAGATTCATTTTGTCGAAGTGCGGCACCCCGCTGTAAGGGCCTGTGTACTCGGACAACAGCACGTTGCCGGCATCGCTGCCGGCCTCCGCGGTGGGAATTGCCGCGAACAACGCATCGGCGGTCTTGCCGATATTCGCGGGAACAGAAATCGTCATCGTCTGTGCAGGCACTGCTTGCAGCTCCGTTTCGCCCGATTCTCCACAGCCATAGCCGGCGGTAATCAACGCTAGTGTTGGAACAACTCTGACTGCGCGCATGCTACGGCTCCTGTATCTGTCTCCATACCATCATGAATTATGCACGGATCGGCGCCGGCATAGGCGTTTGATAGTCTGTCAGGGCATATTGCGTCGCTCGAGCCCCGATGCTTTGCGGCCAGCTCGCTTGAACTCCGGTGCGCTGCTCTTCTGCAGGCGCTCCGCCAGGTCCAGGCAGCGGTCGAGCAGTGCCCGAGCGCCCTCGTGCAGTTCCTCGCTGTGCTTCACCATCTCGACATTGCGTTCCATGTCCTCGGCGGTCCAGCCGCGACTGTGGGCAATGAAGGGAAACTGCGGAAACTGCATGCCGAGTTCGCCGAAAAACAGCATCATCTGGCCGGCGACGGCCTGCACGTTGTCCTGACCTCCGGTGACTATGAGCCCGGCGACCTTGTCATTCAGCATGACGCGATTTCTGAGCGTAATCTGGTTCTGCACGGTATTCAGGCGCTCCGCCATTTTGAAGTACAGCGAACTTGCTGCGCCCCAGCGTATGGGTGTTGCAACCAGGACGACGTCCGCCCAGAAAACCAGGTTCTCGTAAACCTCGTTCATGCCGTCCTTTGAATCCATCTGCGAAATGCTGCATGGCCAGGTGCAGGCGTGTGCGCTCTTGGAGTAATAGCCTTCGCAGGCTCGAAAGGACAACTCGCGTAACTTGATCAAACGCGTATCCAGCGAGTGGTGGTTCCGCCCGTGTTCGAGTGCGCTTTCCAGCAACGCCTCCGAGGTGGAATAACGCGGGTAGCGGTTGTCCATGACCGTGGTCGAGATGCCGGCCACGCGAAGCGGCCCCGGCTCGCGGCCCGTATCGCGGTCCAGCGGATGCCGCGCATGCGGCAAACGGTTTCGGCTGGTGGCGGCGGTGGTGCTGACCAGCAGCCGGCCGTTCTCTGTCCTGAATTCGAAACTCGGCACCCGGTCGTCTTCGTATCCGGGCTCCCCGAAGCCGGTGACGCGGTGAAATTTCCAGTGGTGCCATGGGCATACGACGTAGTCGCCATCCACCGTGCCCTGCCCGAGAGGACCACCGGCATGGTTGCAAGCCCCGTGAATCACTCCAAACTTGCCGTCAACGCAGGACAGCGCAACCTTGTTGCGGCCAATAAGTACCTGCTGCAGCAGCGTTTTCGAAAGCTCCGCCGCATCGCCCACGTCTTGCCACTTGTCATCTGTCATTTGCGCTCCCGTTGTCGCTGTCCCGCCGGGTTAGCCAGGCACTTGCCACGATACACCGCGCCCGGGGTTCGACCGGTATACTACGCACGACCCGTCTGCTGTCTGGTCGGTCACGAACAATTCAGAGGGAATATTATGAATAAGTCATTGGTCGCGGGCATAGCCCTTTGCATGGCACTGACTTCGCCATTCGCATTTTCTGCCTGGGATACGGACGAGGAAGCCGAATACCACGGAAAGGCACAGGAAGCCCTTGCAGAGTTATTGAAGAGCGATCCGGATGCGCAAAAGTTTGTCGACAAGGCCGCCGGATACGTCGTCATCCCGACAGTTGGCAAAGGCGGAGTGGGTATCGGTGGCGCTCGCGGCAAAGGCGTGCTCTACGAGAGCAGCGCGGTTACCGCATTGGTAACCATGACCCAGTTAAGTATCGGCTTTCAGATGGGCGGGCAAGCCTACAGCGAGTTCATCTTCTTCGAGGATGCGCTCACCCTGGCGAATTTCAAGAAAGGCAATTACGAACTCAATGCCCAGGCTTCTGCGGTTGCAGTAACGCTCGGCGCGTCTGCTGACGCGTCATTCAACGACGGCATGGCAATTTTTACCCTCGCAAAGGGCGGCCTGATGTACGAAGCCGCTGTCGGCGGTCAGAAATTCAAGGTCGAACTGAAATAGAAAAAGGTGCCGGATTTATTTTCCGGGCCAGAGAAAAGGTGCCGGATTTATTTTTTTGGTCGCCCCCGTGCACGGGTTTCAATCCGTAACCCGGTACGTCGTTCAATTTCGTTGACGAAGCGGACATCACCGGTTAGTTGATTGCGTCTAACGGCATTGCGCAGGAAATCGCACTCGCACGGTGCGATTCCCTCGTCTACGAACGCGGCATAGGCTTGTCGCCGAGCAGCGGGCGTTGCTCCAAGTTTTGGCGTAACCGGATCAGCGTCCAGCCAGTTGCCGCCCTCAACATCGAGCCTTTGGATGTAACTGCTCCATAGGTAGTCGTCGGGACGATCAACGATGCCGGCCCGGACTGGATTCAGCTCTACATACCGCAAACAGGCCATCAGATATCGGTCCGTGTCCACTATGCTGGACTTGAAACGCCCCGACCACAGCGTCCCGACGCGTTGCTCAAGCCGATTTACCCGACGTCCCTGTCGTGCAGACAGGCGTCGCATCAGGCAGGAGATCGCGTTGCCGTCCGTGTTCGGCACGAGAACCAGGTGCACATGATTAGTCATCAGGCAGTAGGCGTAGACGCTAACATTGTAATGTCCTTTCCATTCGATCAGGTTCTGCAGGTAATACTCGTAATCGCTGGCCTCGACGAAGACCGCATTTAGATTGTGCCCGCGCTGCACTATGTGATGTGGATAGCCGGGAATGAACACCCTTGGCTGGCGACCCATGTTTTGCTCCTGGAATGTGCCGGAATTGAGAAGCAAGACTCTGGACTACCGAACTGGTGGTTTCTACTCACAAATCTCGCCGGCATTTCGAAAAATAAATCCGGCACTTTTTCTCCTTAGAACGCGCTTCAATTTTGCGCTCGACACATGACAGACCTCACGGGTCCGGTTTCATGAAGTGCGGTGACCGCGAACGGCCTTGCCTTGCTTGACTATTCCGCGTCGAGAGTGGCCCGCGCCGCGGCGAGTGATTTGCGCTTGTCAGCTCCGACCACCGGGTAATGCAGCTTCAGC
>CAYXKM010000327.1:0-6964 GCA_964465665.1 uncultured Woeseiaceae bacterium | reverse complement strand
ACGCGTGACATCGTTATTTCAGCTCTCGGGTTGCTGCTGGCAGGCACCGCTCCGGTTGCTTCGGGCGACGAGCTTGATCCCGGATCGGCTGCGACACTCGATGCGGCACTCGACGCGGCACTCGACGCGGCAATCCGCGGTGAGCATCGCAGTGCCGGGAACAGGGCGCGTGACGTCTATCGGCACCCGAAAGAAACGCTGGATTTCTTCGGCTTTCGTGCCGACATGACGGTGGTCGAGGTTTGGCCGGGCGGAGGCTGGTACACCGAGATCCTCGCTCACGCACTCCGTGAGCATGGCAAACTGTATGCGGCGCAGTACAGCGTCAATCCGCCCTTTGCCTATCAGCGGCGGTATTTCGGCGACTTCATGACCAGGCTGGGAACCACGCCGGACATTTATCGAAAAGTCATCGTTACAGCGTTCGACTTTCCATACGAGTTGCGCATTGCGCCACCGGGATCCGCCGACCTGGTCGTAACGTTTCGCAATGTGCACAACTGGGCCGACCCCGGATATGGGAAGGATGCGGCTCGGCTTGGCTATCGCGCGATGTTCGACGCCCTGAAACCCGGCGGCACCCTTGGCATAGTCGATCACCGCTGGCCGGATCCGAATACCGAGGATCCGGCTGCCGGGAACGGTTACATCTCCGAACAACGCGTCATCAAGGACGCAGAAGCGGCCGGTTTCCATTTTGTTGCACGGTCGGAAATTAACAGCAATCCCAAGGACACCCGTGACCACCCCGAGGGTGTCTGGACTTTGCCGCCGTCATTGGCGCTCGGCGATACCGATCGCGAAAAATATCTTGCCATCGGAGAATCGGATCGCCTGACGCTCAAGTTCATTAAGCCGGAGCAATGACAGCTCAATCGAAGCAGACCATCGGGAACGTTATCACGCCGGCCCGCAGGAGCCTCGGCGACTTTGACGTACGGCGTGCACTCCCGGACCGCTCGCAGCAACGAGTGGGTCCATTCATATTCTTCGACCACATGGGCCCGGCTGATTTTTCGGCCGGGAGCGGAGTCGATGTCCGGCCGCACCCGCACATCGGACTGGCAACCATCACTTACCTGTTTTCCGGCGCGATCCGGCATCGCGACAGCCTTGGTTACGATCAGGTCATCGTCCCGGGTGACGTGAACTGGATGACTGCCGGACGCGGGGTGGTTCACTCGGAACGAACGCCGCAGGATCTCCGTCGAACAGGATCGCACCTGCATGGCATCCAGGCCTGGATTGCGCTGCCGGTGGAAAGGGAAGAAATCGAACCGAGCTTTGTGCATTACCCTGCGAATCAGATTCCCCAAGTGAAACGCCCCGGTGCCCGGCTGACGCTGATCGCCGGAAGGGCCTACGGCGCCACGTCACCGGTTGAAACAGCCAGTGACACGCTGTACATCGAAGCAAGTCTTGATGCCGGCGCGACGCTCGCGGCTCCGGATACCGCGGATGAGCTCGCGGTATACGTCGTCGATGGAGAACTGAATCTGGCCGGTCGAACAGTACGGAACGGTACCATGGCCGTGCTGACTGCCGGTCGAGACGCCGTTTTTCGCGCGAGCCGCGAATGCAGGTTGATGATGCTCGGCGGGGCTGCTTTGCCTGGCGAACGTATCGTGTGGTGGAATTTCGTCAGCAGCAGCAGGGATCGCATCAGCCAGGCCAAGGTCGACTGGCGTGAGGGACGATTCGACATGGTGCCGGGCGAATCGGATTTCATTCCGTTGCCTGCGTCGTAGACGGCAGCTTTTCGTACAGACCGGCAACCGGCGAATTGAATTGGAATACTTGCAACTACTCGCAGGCCTGTTGCTGCTGTTTGCCGGTGGCGAATCACTGGTCAGCGGGTCTGTCAGATTCGCCAGAGCCATTGGTTTTCCGCCGCTGCTGATCGGACTCACGCTGGTTGCTTTCGGCACATCCGTGCCGGAACTGGCGACCAGCATCGATGCCGCCATGGCCGGTTCGCCCGGCATCGCCGTCGGCAATGTCGTAGGTTCGAATATCACCAACATACTGTTGATCATCGGCCTTGTGGCGCTGATATCACCGATCGCCTGTGCCCCCGACACCATGCGTAGGGATGGCAGCGTGATGCTTATGGTGGCCGTTATCTGTGTGCTCGTATTGCGTTACGGCCAGTTGACCTGGTGGATTGGTGTGGCATTCCTGACCGGGCTGCTGGTGTACATCGGCATGGCGATCCGCTACACACCGCATCCGCCGGAAGAGAATTCGATTTCCGAACAGCCCCTACCGGACTCTGCTGTCAAACGCCATGTATTGCCGTTACTTACCGCACTGATCGGCCTAATGCTGGTGCTGGTCGGCGCGTCGTGGCTCGTCAACAGCGCCATTTCGATCGCCCATGCACTGGGCGTCAATGAAAGCATCGTTGGACTGACCGTCGTTGCCGCCGGCACATCGATGCCGGAGCTCGTCACCTCACTGGTTGCCGCAGTCAGGCGCCAGGCTGACATTGCCATCGGCAATATCATCGGCTCGAACATTTTCAACGTGTTGGGAATTCTGGGCGCAACCGCGGTTGTCGAGCCCATCCCGGTCCCGGAGCAGATACGCGGATTTGACGGCTACTTCATGTGCGCCGTGACGCTGGTATTCATTGCCGCATCGATCACCGGCCGTCGCATCAGTCGCGGCGAAGGTGCGGTATTTCTCCTGTGCTACTGCGCATACCTTGCGGTGCTGTCAACGCATTTGCAGGACGTTTAGTCCGCGGCACAGATCTTTCGCGCAACCGGCACTACTGGTCCTGCTGTTCCGATCCCTCGCGCGCTGGTTCACGTTCCTCTTTGGACTTCGATTGCCGCTGCTGCTTCATTTTGTCCTTGAACGCCTGTTTTTCTTCCGGGGTCATGCTCTCGTACCGCGCTCGGGCGCGTGCTTTCGCTGCTTCGCGTTCTTCCGGGGTCATGTTCTCGAGCTTTTCCCGGGCTTTCTGCTTCGCCACCGCCCGATCCTCCGGCGTCATGTTTTCGAATCGTTCACGAGCTTTTTGTTTTGCGGCGGCCTGTTCTTCCGGTGACATACTTTCGTAATGTGCAAGCATCTTCTGCCGGAATTCCGCTCGCTCTTCCTCGCTCATCGATTCGTACGCGGCGCGTCGCTCTTCGGCGGACATCTCTGCCGGATCCGGAGTGTCTGCGTTGACCACGGATGCCGAAAATGCGAAAAGCAATGAAACAGTGAGATTGCGGGCAACTGAATAAACAATGCTGGAACTCACGTTCATCCTCCTCAAGGTCGAAACTCTGCTTTCAATATTGTACCGTCAAATGCTCTAACGCGGCACTTCGAAAAAGGATGACAACCGCGGGGCTGTTGCCCGGTTTCTGGCATGCGCGACAAAAACAGGTACTATCGACCCGTGCTTCCGGTATACGGCAGTTATCTCGTCAAGCCATGACATTACAACGACACACGAACGGGCAAATGGTTGCCACATTGACAGCGACGGCATGCGACTGAACCGCCTATTGTTCCTGCTGGCTGTCTGCTGGCTCGCAGCGTGTGCGACCCGGGAAGTCCTCGAGATAAAAAGTGCGGTTGTTCCGGCAGGGGCCGATATTTCGGGGTACTGGCGGCTGCGTACCGATTCCCCGGCCGATCGTGACCAGATCAATACAGCAATCAGACGCGCTGCAGGAGAAAGCGCGGACATTGTTCCACTGCCGCCGGAAGGCGCGCGCAATCAGCCGACGCAAGCCCGGCCCCCGCCAAGAAGGGCCACCGGCGGGCTGGTGCACGTTTTCCTGGAATCTGGACAACACCTCAAGGTTACCCAGACCAGTCATGGCATTTTCATCAGCTACGACCGGTCTGTGGTTCGTGAATTCCGTTTTGGTGAGAATCGCACGATAAACGTCGGAGAAATTGTCGCGCAACGCGTTTCCGGCTGGGTAGGGGAGCGGTACGTGGTCGAAACGCTGGATCGCAACGGCATGAAACTGACCGAGGAGCTGTATCTGTCAGCCGACCGGCAGACGCTGCACCGGAATATCAGTTTACGTAAACCGGACAAAAGCGCAGTGAACCTGCAACAAACTTTTGACCGGGATAGCGATCTGGCATTGAAGGAGGGGGGAGAACCCTTGAGGGACCCGGCGGGAAAATAGGTCCGGCGGAGTTCCCCCCCCTCGGTTGAGGAGCAGGGATCACTCGTACATTCTGAATACAAAGCGGTTGTGAAGATTGCGTGTCTCCTGAGGGACACCGTCGACGACTCTGGGCTTGTAACGGAACCGGTATGCCGCCTGCACCGCGGCTGCCTCAAATACGGCGTGACTGGATTCGAGTACGACGACATTGGAAACCGCACCGCTCGCGGTGACGTCAAAGCGTACTGTGACGTGTCCTTCCAGCCCTTTGGTCACCGCGCGACCCGGATATTCGGGCGAGATGATGACAACCGGAACGAGCGGCCCGTCGAGCAGGCCTGGCATCAGTGCAGGGCGGATGCCCGGGGGTTCGGCCGGTGGCAGGTACGCAGGCAAGGCTATGGGTCCAGTCCCCGATAACCCCGGCCTCGGATCCGGCGGCAGGGTGACTGGCGGCGGAGGCCTCTGCGGACGCTTTTCTATTTCGTCGACGTCGTCCTTCGGAGGCAACCTTTTCCATCCGATGGTATGTCGTACTTCTGCAGCCCTGACATCGTAGGGGCCGGCGGCGACTAGTAGCTGCATCACGTACAAAAGGCTCGTGGTAACCAGAAGGCCGACACACATCGCGGACAGGTATCTGACTACACTCATTGGGGCATCCTCACAAAGCCCGCCGTTATACCTTTAGCTACGAGGTATAGGTTACATACCTTGAACTGAAATGTATAGATTGATATACCTTGCGTTTCGAGGTATAGTGGCAATTTGAATGACAGTAAGGATCGCGCAGTGGGGCAGACCAACCCTCCTTTCATGAGCGGCGTACCTGAGCTGTTGCTTTTGCGGCTCCTGGCGCAGCGCGACATGTACGGATACGAACTCGTCAAGTCGATACGGCTGATAACCCGCGACAGCATCAGCCTGGGGGAGGGCGTCATCTACCCGGTATTGCACGGCCTCGAACGGGGCGGAGCGCTCAAGGCCACGCGGAAGACGGTCGATGGCCGCACCCGCGTTTATTACCGATTGACGGCGGCTGGCAAAAAACGCCTCGATCGCTTGCAGGGAGAATGGCAAAGAATACAATCCGGTATTAACTCGGCGCTCGATCCTTTGACCCATGTCGCGACCTGACTTCGAACAGATGCGTAATGAGCTGCTGCGCAACGGTGTGTCGGCGCGGGTAGCAGCTCGCAGCGTAGCCGAACTTGAGGACCACTTTGACGATATCGAGGCCGAGGCATTGAATGCCGGGGCGGCGCTCGACAAGGCATCCGAACTTGCCCGCCTTCGGCTGGGTCAGCCACGGACACTGATCGCTGCATTTTCGAGCCGACAGGATCTCCGAAGCTGGATGTACCGCTTTCCACGGCTGGCGCAGGTCGTACTGCCTTTGACCTGCCTACTGCTGTTGCCGGTCGTGCCGGTATTCGCAGGTGTCGCTCACCTGTCAAGCGTGTTGCGCTGGCTGACTGCGCTACTTCTTAGCGCATTGATCACTGCGGCACTTATGCTTCTGATGCAGCTCTCGATCACATTTTCCTGATTTTCGTCATTCTCCGCTCGATTCCGTCTCGACCAGCGGCGCGTATTCGTCCAGCACCGCCCGGACCCGGAGCTTTCCGTTCTTGTGCTGTTCGATGATCACAGGCAAGTAGCCCAGTTTCTCGACGCACCACAGGGTCGTCAGCCTGGATGAGTCCTCCGTGCGATGCTGGATGCCAATCGCATCGAACGTGCCGAAGGGAACTTTGACTTTCTTTGTTCCGATATTCGATACGATGATCGGACGCAGTTCCTCTTCGTTCAACATGACATAGCGATCCTTCGACGCACCTTTCAGCAGCTGAAGCATCAGCTCGAACTGAATGGACACACGGTCGTGTACACTCCCGTTTAACGGTATGACGTAGTGTTGATCACCTATGGTTCCGGCAACCTCGTTCTGTTGCCAGTCAAACTGAAAATCCATGGCTTTCTGGTCTTTCGTAATCGTATCCACCGAACTGTAACGTTGCGGTATCACGCCTTCCGCCGTAACCGAAAACGACGAGCTTTCCTCGATCAGTCCGTTCATGAACACGTTCGCCAGGCCGGCTGGCCGGATCGTTGACACAGCCGCGTATCCGAACTCGGTACGGCGAAGCTCGGTCGCCAGCTTGCCACTCAGGACACTGATTTTGACTTTGTATTCGGCGGTATACGGCGTCAATGCCGGCTCGGCTCCAGCCGCAACGTATGCGCAACAGAGAATGACGGCGTGAATCCGCTTGCAATGCCGGGACACACGGTAGTTGACAACGCAGCCTGTCAATCGTCGCACGCAATCACCTCGGTGTCGTCTCCAGAGCTTTGTAACATTCTTCGCCCAGCCTGTTCATGGCATTCTCCATCGCGCCGCGATGGCTTTCCAGCCCATCCAGCGGGGCATTCGCCGGAATCGAGACCGGAGCTCCGATGGCCAGTACGACGCGTGCAAAGGGCTTCGGGATCATGAAATCGTCCCAGCGGTTCAGAAACCATGCCTTGTCCGCCGCACAGGCCATGGGGACCAATGAGACGTTTGCGATCCGCGCCATCAGCACGACGCCCGATTTCAGCACCGACTTCGGTCCGGTCGGTCCATCCCCAACGGTCACCACGGATATTCCTTTGCGAAAGAGCTGGTGCATGTCACGCAATGCCAGCGCGCCGGTAGTGTTTGCCGAACCTCGTATGACCTCGGCGCCCCAGGACTTCGCAATTCTTGCAGGAACATCGCCGTCGACCGATGCGGATATGAGAAAACCGGCGTGGAATCCCCGCTTTATGAGCTTGAACAGCAACAGGTTGCC
>CAYXKM010000326.1:0-22677 GCA_964465665.1 uncultured Woeseiaceae bacterium | reverse complement strand
GGGGGAAATGCGCTCGAACGGCATACGGCCACGCCGCCGGCTACGAAGATCCGAGGGCTGCGTTCCACCAATGCATAGCCGGCAATGCACCGGTGGGCCGCTCGAGCGCATTTCCCCCTAAGTGAGAGCGGCCCACCGGTGCGGTGCCGGCGTGACGCGATGTCCGAGGTAGCAGGTCGCGAGCATTGCGCGGACTCCTACAGCGGGTTCCGTTCCGCCATAATGGACCGCGATTCACACACCAGGAGAAAGCCAGATGCAGGATGCAAGTCGCCTCGACGAACTCCTCGCCTGCCCGCGCTGCGACAGGAAGCCGTTGGACAGGAGTACGGACCGGTATCGTTGCAACGCCTGCAAAGCCGAGTTTCCGGACATCGGCGGCATACCCTGGTTGTTTGCCGATGCGGAATCGACACTGGGCGAGTGGCGCAATCGCTTGCATCATTCGTTGCAGCAGCTTTCGCACGAATCGCAACGCATCAAAGCCGAACTCATTGCCGAGGACAGGCGTGCTCTGACGCGCAAGCGTCTCGAGCAGCAACTCGCGGCAACCGACAAGCACAAGAAAATGCTGCGGCAGATGCTTTCGCCCGTGGACGTACAGTCGATGCAGGCGAGCTACGAATCGCAGCTCGCGATGCGCACGCGCCTGCCGACCGATCAGGGACTGAACACCTACTACGCCAATATTCACAGGGACTGGGCCTGGGGCGAGATGGAAAACGACGCATCGATTGCGCAGATCCGCGGCGTCCTGCCGAAGGATGCCGCACTCGGCAAGGTCCTGGTGCCCGGTGCCGGTGGCTGCCGGCTTGCCTACGACCTGCACATGCAATTGCATGCGGAAACGACCGTAGCAGTCGATTTCAATCCGTTGCTGTTGCTGATTGCGAAGCAAATGCTGAGCGGCGAACAGCTTCAGATGTACGAATTCCCGATCGCGCCGAAATCCCTCGACGACTATGCGGTGCTCAGAAAGCTGCAAGCGCCGGAGCCGGTGCGCGAGAATTTCTTCCTGGTTCTCGCCGACGTATTGCGCCCGCCATTCCCGGCCGGCGCTTTCGACACGGTAGTCACGCCGTGGCTCATCGACATCGTGAGCGAAGACCTGCCGGCTTTTGCCTCACGCATCAACAATCTCTTGCGACCGGGCGGCCGCTGGATCAATTTCGGTTCGCTGGCTTTCGATACTCCGGAGCGCTCGCGTCGCTACAGCCCGGAAGAAGTGCTGGTGATTGCGGAGGAATGCGGCTTCGCGTCACCGCAAGTTACGCAGGCGACGATACCTTATATGTGCTCCCCGGCCAGCCGGCACGGCAGGCAGGAAACCGTGTTCACGTTCAGCACGGAGAAACGGCAGGAGGCCGCGAGTCCCGGCCGCCACAAAGCGCTGCCGGACTGGATCGTTGCCGGAGATGAGCCGGTGCCGTTGCTGCCGTCGTTTCGTACCCAGGCGATGTCGACCCAGATCTATTCGTTCATCATGTCGCTGATCGACGGCAAACGCTCGATACGGGACATGGCGAAAGTGCTGGAACAACAGAAACTCATGTCGCGAAAGGAAGCGGAACCGGCCATTCGCAACTTCCTCACCCGCATGTACGACGACAGTCAGCGCCTGTCCGGCTACTGACGGGCCCTCGTACGGTGACGCGGCGGATACCGCCGACCTGACTTCAGCGCGGGCGCTTGTCCCCGATCCACCGTTCGATGTGCCGGCGAAGGTGCGTCAGCGGAATGGTGCCGTTTTTCAGGACCTCATCGTGAAATTCGCGGATGTCGAATTCCTCGCCGAGCGCAGTTTGCGCCTGGTTTCGCAATGCGAGTATCTCCAGCCCGCCGGAATCGTAGGCAGTAAGCTGCCCCGGCAGGATGGCAATGCGATCGACCGTTTGTTCGGCAGTTTCCGTATCGAAACGACCGGAAACCTCCATGAACTCGATCGCCTGCTCGCGGCTCCAGCCAAACAGGTGTATGCCCGGATCGACGACCATGCCGCGTGCAGGCCAGGCGCGCCGCAGGATCGGCCCGCTGACGGTCTGGTACAGGCCCATCTCTTCCGCAAGCGCCTCGGAATAACGCGCCCATCCTTCCCCGGGACCGGAAAACCAGACGATTCGGGTGACCGGGTGCAAACCCTCGATCGCCTGTGCGCTGGCCACCTGAAGGTGATGCCCCGGCCAGGCTTCATGAAATGCAGTGGCTTCGACATTGCCGCGTGACTGCTCCTCCGGCCGGTACAGCGGAATGCGGTATTCCGCGGCGCGATCCGCGTTGCCCGGCCGGTAATGGGCCGCCCGGCCCGTGCCCTCCTCGTGTTCCGGGAACGGCACGACGCTGACCGCTTGCGAGGGCATGCGCTTTACCCACGAGGGCATTGCGCGATCGGCCCTCGCCACCGCATCCTGGGCAAATTCAAGTAATTCCTCTTTGCTGACGAAGCGATCGGCCGGATCGGCTTTGACACGGCGGATGATTTCCGCGAAGTCCTCGATGCCGTACGCCGCGCGACCGAGTTCAACAACCGTTGCTGCGTTGGCTTCCACTGTTCGCTGTCCCAGCTCGAATACTTCCCGGCCACTTCGGTCGACCGTAGTATAAGCGCGAAGCGACGCTTCGTAGCAGGCGGTTCCGTCGGGATTCGCAGTGACCGACAGTTCCTTGCGCGCTGCCTCAAGGTACGTGTCTTGCAAATAGTCCCGGTAGCGTCGCAGTGCCGGATAGATCCCTGTCTCCACGAGGTCCCGCAGTGCGCTCGCAAACGCTTCGTCGGTGTCGCGAAGCGCTGCTGAATTGAACGGCGAATCTGCGACCGGGAGATCGAGCAGTCCATTGACCTGGTCGATGACCCGCTGCACCACGGATTGCGGAGAGGAATAACGTTGTGCAAGACCGGTTTCGAGATTGGCGATTTCCTGGTCGATGTAGCCCGGGAAACGCGACCAGCGTGCGATGGCCTGTTCCCGCAGTTCCGGCGTGCCGACGGGCTGAAGCGGCGCAAGCTGTGAGTAGGACAGGTGCCAACCGCCCATCTGGTTGACGTTCCACAGTTCGTTGCGGCAGATGCGTTGTGCGATCGATGCGCCAAGTTGCTGCTGCAGGTAAGCCAGTGTGATCCAGCCTGCGGTGCCGGCAAGTTTTCCGCCGTCTAGCGCGCGCACTTTCTCGTGTAAAGCGTCCTCGAATGCCTGAGCTTTAAGCAGGGCTTGCGGGCTGTTGTCGAACAGGCCATCGTGTCGATCGATTTCGACCCCCGAGAAATAGGCCTCTTCCGGCGCCCTGTTCAGCAGCCACGCGTAGTACTCATCGGCAATCTCCCCGATGCTCGCCATCGCGGGAGGCGGACTCTCCCCCGTCGGGCGCCCGCATGCCATCACGCCGCCGAGTATCGATACGGCGAGCAGCGATGAGAAAATCCGGCCGTCTTTATACATCGACTTCATGTTCTTCCCGCGTCCAACGCGACACGAATGATCACGCTGCGATCTCTTTCTTCAGAAAACTGCCGATATCGTCTATGGCTTTCGCGCTTTCCGGCATCTGTCCGACGAAATACTGGAACACATGCCACATCTCCGGCCATACCTGCAATGTGACTTTGCCGCCTGCCTGAGTAACCCGGTCCGCCATGCGCGTCGAATCGCTCAGCAGAATTTCATGATCGCCGACCTGGATCAGCATTGGCGGCAACCCGGACAAGTCACCGTAAAGCGGCGAGATCAGCGGCGCTTTCGGATCGCGGTTGCCGCAGTAGAGTCGCACCATTTCCGGCATGTTGTCAGGGTCGAACCAGGGGTCCAGATCGGCCCGTGTTTTCAGCGTCTGGCCCTGCGCCGCCAGATCGAGCCACGGCGACAGCAGCACCGCCGCCGCTGGCAGCGGATCGCCGGTATTCTTCAGTGACAGGAGCGTTGCCATCGCCAGGCCGCCGCCAGCCGAATCGCCGGCAATCGCAATCCTGTTCGGCACTATTCCCTGTTCGAGCATCTTGCGATAAACGAGCGTCGCATCCTCAATGGCAGCGGGAAACGGATGCTCGGGCGCCAGCCGGTAATTCGGAATCAGCGCCCGCATCCCGGATGCGCGGGCGATAAAACTCACCATGCGCCGATGCGTGGTGGCACTGCCCAGAAGATAGATGCCGCCATGCAGGTACAGCAGTGCCGGCGCGTCGTCGCACCCATCCGGTACCAGCCATTCGCAAGCGATGTCGCCGACGACCGCCTCCCGGCGGCGCACACCGGGCGCGATCTTGAGTTTGAGCGTGAGTTCGTCCCAGGATTTGCGCAGCTCTGCAACGTCGGTGCCCGGCGTGATGCGCTTGAAGTACTGCCTGGACATGAAGCGCACCACGCGTGCGCGAAGACTGATCAATGTTGCTGTTCCGGTTGGCCTAGCGTTCCAGGTACTGCAGTTTGTTCTTGACCTCGCGCCACTCGTCCGCGTCTTCCGGCGGGTCCTTCATCTGCGTGATGACCGGCCATTGTCCCGCCAGCTCCTTGTTGAGCTGCAGAAACTGTTTCTGGTCCTCCGGCAGTTCGTCTTCGGAGAATATAGCCTCGACCGGGCATTC
This sequence comes from uncultured Woeseiaceae bacterium, assembly GCA_964465665.1. Taxonomy (GTDB): domain Bacteria; phylum Pseudomonadota; class Gammaproteobacteria; order Steroidobacterales; family Woeseiaceae; genus JAKEGN01. Next base: position 18,104 of record CAYXKM010000326.1, on the reverse strand, counting down.
GGGCTCGCACAACGTGCAATCGATGCACTCGTCAGGATCGATGACCAGCATGTTCGGGCCTTCGTGAAAGCAATCGACCGGGCAAACCTCTACGCAGTCGGTCAGTTTGCACTTGATACAGGCCTCGGTTACAACGAAAGTCATTCTTCAGGGTCCTGGTGAATCGGGTTGCCTACGCTATGCGAACTGCCGGGACAGATCAAGCAAAGCACGGTTGATTGTCGGCCTGGCAGCGGTCGAATTCGGCCGTGGAATTCGCGACAATGCAACGACATCCGGCAGCCGAGTGAAATAATGAGCCCTGTCAGCCTTTTACGTAGCGGCGCAGTCGCGATCATCACGATCGACAATCCGCCGGTCAACGCGCTCTCGCACTCGGTCCGCTCAGGACTGCTGCTATGCATCGAAGACGCGGAGGCAGACAGGAGCTGCAGTTCGATTGTGCTGCAGTGTGCCGGGCGAACATTCATCGCTGGCGCCGATATTCGGGAGTTCGACCAGCCGCCGCTGGCTCCGCACCTGCCCGACGTGGTGTCGCGGATCGAGGCTTGCAAAACGCCGGTCGTCGCCGCAATTCATGGCACGGCACTTGGCGGCGGCCTCGAAGTCGCCATGGGCTGCCACTACCGGGTCGCGATTGACACAGCAGTAGTCGGCTTGCCCGAGGTCAAACTCGGGCTCCTGCCGGGCGCCGGCGGAACGCAACGCCTGCCTCGGCTTGCCGGCGTTGCGAAAGCACTCGACATGATGTTGTCCGGCATGCCCGTGCCGGCAGCCGACGCCCTCGCGGCCGGCATCGTCGATCGGGTGGTGCAATCGGACCTGCCCGATGCGGCTGTCGCGATGGCGCGGGAAGTCACCGGCAAGACGCCACGGCGGGTGCGCGACATCGCGGTTGCCGCAGTGGATCCGGCGGTATTCGCCCAGGCAAGGCGCAGCACCGAGGAAAAAGCGCGCGGACTGTACTCGCCTGCAAAAATCATTCGTTGTGTCGAACTGTCGACACACCTCTCTTTCGACGAGGGTTGCGAAGCCGAGCGACAGATGTTCCTGGAATGCAAGGCCTCGCCGCAATCCGCCGGACTGCGGCACGCATTTTTCGCCGAGCGGGAGACCAACAAGGTGCCCGGCATCGATGCGACGACGCGAGTTCGGCCGATGACAACTGTTGCGGTCATCGGCGCCGGCACCATGGGCGCCGGTATCGCTTATGCCTGTCTCGGCGCCGGCATGAGGGTACGGCTGATGGATAACGACGCCGACGGCCTGCAACGCGGGATCGCGACGATTCGCGGACTTTACGAAGGTGGCATCAAACGTGGAAAATTAACTGAACAGGAATTGCAGGCGGGACTCGCACGCCTGAGCACCGGAGACGACGACGACGCTCTCCACGGGACCGACCTGGTCATCGAAGCCGCGTTCGAAAACCTTGCGGTCAAACAGCAGATTTTTGCCAGGCTCGACAATGTATGTCGGGACGGCGCCATTCTTGCCACCAATACCTCGACGCTTGACGTCGATGCGATCGCGTCCGTCACACGGCGGCCCGCCGACGTCGTCGGTCTGCATTTTTTCAGTCCCGCCCATGTCATGCGCCTCCTCGAAATCGTCCGCGGCAGCCGCACGGCGCCCGACGTGATTGCGACCTCGTTACAGCTCGCAAAGCGTCTCGGAAAAATCGGCGTCGTAGTCGGTAACTGCTTCGGCTTCGTCGGCAATCGCATGCTTTACAGTTACGGGCGCGAAAACCAGCTGATGCTGCTCGAGGGAGCTCCACCTGAAACCATCGACCGCGCGCTGTACGACTGGGGCATGGCGATGGGACCGAATGCCGTCGGCGATCTTGCCGGTCTCGATGTCGGTTACAGGATACGCCGGGAACGGCGCGATCTTCCGGACGATCCCCGCTACTACCGGATTGCCGATCTGCTCGCGGATATGGGCCGCTACGGGCAGAAAACCGGCAAGGGCATGTACCTCTACGAAAATGGTTCGCGCAGCGGTGTACCGGACCCGGAAGTACAGGCACTGATCGAAAACGAATCGAAAAAGCTCGGAATCACGCAACGAAAAATCGGCAGCGCGGAAATCGTCGACCGTTGCATATATGGCCTGGTGACCGAAGGGGCGAGGATACTTGAGGACGGTGTCGCGTTGCGCTCCGGCGATATCGACGTCATCTGGATCAATGGCTACGGTTTTCCGCGGCATCGCGGCGGGCCGATGCATTACGCGGACACGATCGGCCTCGACAAGGTGTACGCGCGGGTCTGCGAGTTTCGCGATCGTTTCGGCGCGCAGTACTGGGAACCGCCGGAGTTGCTCGGGAGGCTTGCCGCAGCCGGCGGATCGTTCTCGCAGTTTGCGGCCGGCGGAAAGCAGGACAGCGCGCTGTGACTTCAGTGTCGATGATAGGCCTCGGCGCAATGGGCAGCGCCATCGCGCAGGCATTTGTAAAGGCCGGCCACCCGGTTACGGTATGGAACCGCAACCCCACGCGCATGCAGGCTTTCGCGGAACAAGGCATTCCCTGCGCGCGCAATGTCGCAGAGTGTGTCGAGGCCAGCCCGCTCGTCGTCATCTGTGTCAGTGATTACGAGTCCAGCAATTCGCTGCTGCGCACACCGGCGGTCGAGACTCTCGTTCGCGGCCGGACGCTCGTGCAGTTCACGACCGGCAAACCGCAGGAAGCGCGTGACGCGGAACAATGGGCTACTTCGCACGGCGGGCACTACCTCGACGGTGCGATACTTGCTTATCCGCGCGATATCGGACAGGAAGCAATCATATTTTTATCCGGAAAATCAAACGTTTACGAAGCTACACGAAATCACCTTGCGGCCCTGACCAGCGACCTGCGTTACCTCGGCGAAGCCATCGGGGCGTCGGCGGGACTCGATGTGGCGATTCTCTTCTATTACATCTGCACGCACCTTGGCCTGACTCAGGGAGCGCTGATCTGCGAATCGGAAGGTGTTCGACCGGACCTGCTCGCTTCGGTCATTGCCGATTCGAGCCCCAGTGATGTCGGTGAAGTCCGTCACCTCGGTGATGCGATCCAGAACAATGAGTTCACCAAGCCTGGCGCATCGCTCGGCGTTTACAGCGCGATACTCGATCGGGTACTGTCACAGGCCAAGGACGCAAACATCAACGATGAAATTCCGAAGTTCGCCAATGCAATTGTAAAACGTGGCATGAACGCGGGATTCGCCGATCAGGAAATCGTTTCGCTGATCAAACTGCTACGCCGAAGTGGCGCGACCTGACTGCAGATTCACAGAGCCCGCCAGCGACCGTCGATTTCGGATGCCCTGCCGTCCTCGGCAAGCTTTTGCAAATGCGCAAGCAATGAGCGCTCGGCCACTGCGTGGCGGTCCGCACCGACATCGTCATAAACGTGGCGCACCAGTTCCGCTGAAGTCAGGCCGGAATGTTTTTGCAGCATTGCAAAAACCTTTGCCTCGCGTTGCAGCCGGTGTGCAACGATCCAGTCGATCACTTCGACAGGATTATTAAAAACCTCGCCGTGACCCGGCGCGATTGCGGCAATGTCCACGGCTTTGAGACGCCGCAGCGATTCGAGGTACTGCCCCATGTTGCCGTCCGGCGGATCAATGACGACGGTCGAGCCGTTGATGATGTGATCGCCGGTAAACAGGATGCGGTGTTCGGCGTGGATATAGCACAAATGATTGGACGCATGGCCGGGCGTATGCAAAGCCGTCAGGCGAAATTCGTCCGTTTGCAATGCGTCGCCATCCTGCAGCTCGCGGTCGGGACGATAAGTCAGGTCCTGGTGTTGTCCGTGCGGGGCGCGCTGTCCCAGCAGTTTCGCGCCCGTTTCTTTTGCCAGTTGTTGTGCTGCCGGGGAATGATCGGGATGCGTATGCGTTACCAGGATCCAGGAGATCGTTCCGCCCGCGTGCATCTGAATGGCATCGATGTGCGAATCGATCCGTGGTCCCGGATCTATGACTGCGATCGCTTTGTCTCCGACAAGATAGGTATTCGTGCCCGGGCCGGTCATCATGCCGGGATTCGGCGCAATGAGGCGCCTCACTCCTCGCGCAAGCGGCTGCACCACACCGGGCAACAGTTCCGTGCTCACACGAGCGCCTTCGCCGGGTACCGAGGATCGCCGGGCATGACGACCGTCTCCCGGCCGTCGACGTCGATGATGGCGGGCAACACACGCGAAACCCCGCTGCGCTCGCGGTCGATCGCCCATGCGAGCACTGCAGCGACGGACTTCAGCTCCGCAATGTCTTTCAGCGTCCGGTAGGTGGGGTAAATCAGGCGCATACGGCCTGCGCGCTGCGCGTCGAGGACTTCCGCGGCCGTCATCCAGCAACTGTCGGTCAGTTCGCTGCCATCGTGGCTTGCCAGTTGATCCTCCGGCAACGCCGCCATGAAAAACCGTGTGGAGAACCGCCGCGGCTCGCTCTCCGGGGTTACCCAGTGAGCAAAATAGTGCAACCGCTCGCTCGCCAGACTGAGATGGCGCTCGCGCAATAACTGATCCCAGGACCAGTCGCCACGGATCAGTCGCACCCGATCATCGTCCCGTGTTGTCTGGGCCGCGGTGTCCCCTTCCGCAAGCAGCACGCCGGTCTCCTCGAACACTTCACGAGCGGCCGCGCTGTAATAGTCGAGTGCGTTTGCAACGCCAAGGCAGACACTCGCCTGCGTGCAGTCGATCGAACCGCAGCAATCCCCGACCCTGGCATCGCAGGCATCGAGTACACCGCCGGGAAACACGTAGACATCACCGAATGTGGATCTGGCGTGGCGTCGCAGCATCAGGAGCTGCGGTGCCGTATCTCCTTCGCGTACCAGTGCCACCGTCGCGGACGGTCGCGGTTCGGGCGCGCTGCACTCGGACGTCTGGGACATGCGATCGAAGGTGACGGTCAGTTGACAATCGCCGGCGATTCGACGAACGACGTCAAGCTCGACATCTGGTCGAGCAGCACCGAATCCACGGCCGGCGCGAGCGGATCGAGCCCGCCGGCGAGATAACCGCCGACGGCGTAGGTCAGTGTGAGCCGTGTACCGTCGGCGTCGTCTGCGAATTCCCAGGTCATGTTGCCTGCAAGGCCCATGAGGCCGAGCGGCCCCAGGCCACCTGTCAATCGAATGATCACGCCGGGATTGACGAAAGTGACAGTCATGTGCACAACACCGCCGCCCGCTCCGAGATCCTCGCAGAAGCAACCCATCGGCCGCGTATCCATGCTTAGTTTGGACGCATCGCCCCCGAGCGTGTGATCATCGAGCCACCAGGCGCCGACCTGCTGCGTCGCGGCCCGGTAAACGACATCGCGCGGCGCCGCGATGGTCAGTACATGCCGCACCGTGAAACCGTTGCTCGCGACGTCCAGCACCTCGGCGCGAAGTGGTTGCGCGAACAATGAAACGAGGACAAAGGCGATCGGAACGTGAAGGTATCGCATGACGTAAACTCGCTGCTGCAAGGTGAGCAGTGAGCTTAACGCAATCAAGCGCCGGGATTCGCGGTCCGGTTCAGAACAACTGCACCAGCAGAAAGACCACGGAGACCATGGCGAGGCCGAAGTAGATTTTCCTGAAGTTACCCATACATTTAAAGTGCCAACTGGTGAAGTTCCGGTGATGAGTATTGGTCCGCCAGGCTGAACCGAAGCTGAAAGCCACGGCACACTGCAACGCTGAAATTTGTGTCTTTTAACCTTTTGTTTTAACTAACTTTTATGACATCACTTCAGGCGCTGGAGCAGTTCCTTCAGAAGCACCGGCGGCTGACGGTGCTGAGCGGCGCCGGCTGCAGCACTGACTCCGGCATCGCCGACTACCGCGACGCGGAGGGCAACTGGAAGCACTCGAAACCCGTGCAATACCGCGACTTTGTCAGCGACGCCGGTACCCGGCGGCGTTACTGGGCGCGAAGTTACGCTGGCTGGCGACGCATTTCGGAGGCCCGGCCGAATTCGGCGCACTTTGCGCTGGCTGCACTCGAGAATTCCGGCCGCGTGTCCTTGCTGATCACGCAAAACGTGGACAACCTGCACCGGCTGGCCGGCAGCCGCAACGTGATCGACCTGCACGGCGTACTGCACAAAGTCCGTTGCCTAGGATGTGACGTAACGAGCGGCCGCGACCGGTTGCAGCGGCGTCTCGCCGAACTGAACCCCGGCTGGCGCGCCGAGGTATCCGGATTCGCACCGGATGGCGATGCCAGGCTTGAACCGGCCGCAACAGACAGTTTCCAGGTGGCCGACTGTGAACATTGCGGTGACCTGCTGAAACCGGATGTGGTTTTCTTCGGCGAAAGCGTGCCGGCGGACCGGGTGCAGCGGGCGCGGGACGGTCTTGCCGGCTCGGAGGCGTTACTGGTCATTGGATCCTCGCTCATGGTGTGGTCCGGATTTCGGTTTGCAAGATTTGCTGCGGAATCGGGAAAGCCCGTTGCGATCATCAATCGCGGCAGGACACGGGCCGATGACCTCGCGGATTTTAAAGTTGATGCCGGTTGCGCCGAAATCCTGTCGCAAATCCTTCCGCCGTTATTGCGGCAGTACGGGATGGCGAGTGCCTGACGAATTCACTGTGGTGTTCGAAGCGCGCGACCGGCAGGCCGTGTCCGACCGCGCGCTGGTGCTGCATTCCCTGGGCATTCCCTACGAGATAGTCAGCGGTGCGTACAGTGCGGCATTGCTGGTCCCTGCCGCCGCAAGCGAACGGGCAAAATTTGAACTGTGGCAGTATGAGCAGGAGAACCGACCGAAGCGCTCGAGGACGACGCGGCCGATCCCGCGTTACCAGGACGGCATTGCCGGTGTCGTGGTCTACCTGCTGGTGCTGTGCGTCATCGCCTGGCTCGCCGGTGAATCCGCTTTCGGCGTCAACTGGTCTGCCGCAGGCCGGATCGATGGCGAACTCATCCGGCTCGGCGAATGGTGGCGATCCGTGACCGCGCTCACCCTGCACAGCGGCGTGCGGCACCTGGTCGGGAACCTCGGTTTCGGTGCCCTGTTCGGTTACTTTGCCGGCCGATTGCTCGGCTCCGGAGTCGCCTGGCTGGCCATCCTGACAGCGGCCGTTGCGGGCAACCTGCTGAACACCCTGCTGCTCGAATCGGCGCACCGCTCGGTCGGTGCGTCGACCGCGGTATTTGCCGCTCTCGGCATAGTGGCAGGCTACGTGTGGCGTGCGCGTTTCATGACTCAGGATCGCTGGCCTTACCGCATCGGTCCCATCGTCGGCGGGATCGCATTGCTCGCCTATACCGGTACCGGCGATGAGAGTACCGACATCGGCGCGCACCTCGGCGGATTCGTTTGCGGCTTCGCCGCCGGAATTTTTCTTACCCTTGTGCAAAAATATCTGGGCAACGCGCAACTCCAGAGCTTGTCTGGGCTGGCAGCGATCGGCCTGCTGACCCTTGCGTGGGTCATTGCGCTGTAATGCCGCGACTGACCGCAATCTACGTTGTAGTATCTGCGCTGCCTTGATCTGCGACCGGGGTCGACTGGGGTTTTGAAAAGTTTCCTGCTCTTTCTTGCAATGTTTGCCTTGATTGCTGCGGTCGTGCTGCGAGTCCGATACGGTGGCGGCGAACCGTACGCGGATATCTCGACGGCGCCGTTGCTTCCGGAGTCCCACCTCGAAACGGTTCTGAGTTACCCGGAGCCGATAGGCAACGTGGCAGTCAACCGCGAGGGTCGGATTTTTTTCACGGTGCACCCCGAGTCCAGGCCCCAGGGCAATAAACTGCTCGAATGGGTCGACGGCGCTGCCGTGCCCTACCCCAGCGGTACAGTCCAGCCGCACCTGTTCGACACGGTCCTCGGCATCGTCGTCGACCGGCAGAATCGCCTGTGGACCATCGATCACGGCAATCACGGATTCGGAACGCCGCGCTTGCTGGCGTTCGACCTCGATACCGGCGAGCTGGTGCACGATCACAGGATTCGCGCCGAGAGCGCGCCAGCCGGGTCATTCCTGCAGGACCTGCAAGTCAGCGCCGACGGTGAGGTCGTGTTCATTGCGGACGCGAGTTTCTGGCGCAAGAGTCCGGCCATCGTCGTGTATGACGTCGCTACGCGTCGCGAGCGCCGGGTGATCGAATCGCACGAGTCGGTCGAGGCTGAGAATTACCTCATTCGAACCGCAAGCCGCGAGATGGCTTTTCTCGGCGGCCTCGTATTGCTGAAAGGCGGGGTCGATGGCATCGCGCTCGATACGAAGAACGAGTGGCTATATTACGGAGCGATCAACCAGGACGACCTGTTCCGTGTTCCCGTCACGATCCTGATGGATGCAACGCTTCCGCAGCGACAGGTGGAGAATGCGATCGAGCTTTTCAGCAGCAAACCCTTGAGTGACGGCATGAGCTCCGATCTCGCCGGGAACCTTTACATCACCGACGTCGAACACGGATCGGTCATGATCATCGGCAAGGATCGTGAGCCCAGAACCCTGATACGCTCGAAGAAAATTCGCTGGCCGGATGCCCTGTGCTTCGGCCCCGACGGCTGGCTGTACCTCGCCGACAGCGCCATCCAGGACCAGATTCTGCGGAGCAAGGGTTACATCAAGTCGAAAGGCCCGTACTTCGTCTACCGATTCCGGCCGGGCCACGAAGGCATCCCCGGCCATTAACTGGATCCTTGCTGTAGGAGCCTGCATTGCAGGCGACTCCCGTCCCGACGACCCTCACCTTACCGCGGAAACGGCGAGACGCTTTTCGGTATACTTCGCGGCTCCAAATTGGCTGAAAAGCCTCCATCAGGATCCCTGTGATGAACGAAATAAAAATACCCGGCCTCGATATCGACTGGGATAAAATGTTCAGCGATCTGCAGACGACGGGTCTCGATCTTGGACTGAACCTGCTTGCGGCACTCGTGATCTTTTACGTCGGCCGCACGATCGCACGAATGCTCACCAAGGGCGTCCGCCGATTGATGGAAAAGCAGGCGGTCGATCCGATCCTGGTGAGTTTCGTCACAAGCCTGTTGCAATGGGGATTGATGGCTTTTGTCATCATTGCCGCCATCACCAAACTCGGCGTGCAGACAGCCTCACTGGTCGCACTGATTGGCGCCGCGGGACTTGCCGTGGGTCTTGCGTTGCAGGGTTCGCTCGCAAACTTCGCGGCAGGCGTACTGATCGTGCTGTTCCGGCCCTACCGTGTCGGGGACTGGGTCGAGGCAGCCGGTGTGGCGGGTTCCGTCGTCCAAGTGCAGGTGCTGACCACCATATTAAACACGGCGGACAACAAGCAGATCATCATCCCGAACGGCCAGATCATGAGCAGCATCATCACCAATTACAACGCAAACAATACGCGACGCGTCGACCTGGTGATTGGCGTCAGCTACGGCGATGACATCGACAAGGTGCGCAATACTATCCGCGATGTGGTGCAAGCGGACTCGCGCGTATTGCGAAACCCCGAATGCCAGATCGCGGTTTCGGAGCTCGGCGAAAGCAGCGTCAACTTCGTGGTAAGGCCGTGGATCAATGCCGCGGATTATTGGGACGTGAAATTCGACCTGACCGAAGCTATCAAGAAACGATTCGACGAGGACGGCATTTCGATCCCGTTTCCGCAGCGCGACGTGCACGTTTTTCAGAACAGCGCCTGATCGAACGGGATGCGAAGAAAGTCGTGCCCCGGCTTGGGCTTCTTCAGTCCTCGGTGTCCGGCTCGATGAAGCACCAGCGGAGTTCGGGAATACCGACTTTCAGCTCTCGCTCCAGGCTGTTGATCAGCGCCACCGCCGTTTCGATGTCGATGCCGGCTTTCAGGCGGATTTTCGCCGCGAGCATCGTGTCCGGACCGAATTGCATCGTGACGGTGTTGAACACCTCCTCGATATCCGGTTCCTCGCGAATGATGTCGGCGATCATCTTTCGCGTTTGCGGATCGGCGGAGCGGCCGACCAGCAGGGACTGCACGCGAACGACCAGGAACACGGAAATGGTGAGCAGCACGATGCCGATGCAGATCGAGCCGATGGCATCGAATACCGTGTTTCCGGTCAGTGCGGCCAGGGCGACGAAAATGAATGCCAGCACCAGGCCAATCAACGCCGCGATGTCCTCGCCGAAAACGACGACCAGCGCGGAATTGCGCGTATTCCGCAACCATTCGCCGAAAGGACGGTCACCACGAATATGCCGGATCTCGCGCAGGCACCCCGTAAGGGACATGGCTTCGAGAACGACAGCCACACCGAGCACCAGCAGAGCGACCCACGCCATGGTCAGCGGCTCCGGGTGGGTCAGTTTGTGCATGCCCTCGTAAACGGAAAACAGGCCGCCAAGACTGAAAAGCATCATTGCAACGATGAAGCTCCAGAAATAACTGCGTTTTCCGTAGCCGAGCGGGTGCTCGGCGTCTGCAGCCCGGGTCGATTGACGCAGGCCGAGGTACAGCAGCACCTGGTTGCCGGAATCGGCATAGGAATGAATCGCTTCCGCCAGCATACTGCCGGAGCCGGTCAGCCACGCCGCCCAGCTCTTGGCGATCGCGATGCCGAGATTGGCGATGAACGCATACAGAATGGCTCTGGCAGTCGAATCGTGGGTGGAGGTCGTCATCGGATTCCCGGGACAGGTCAACCGGCGGCTGGCCGGTGCGTTGAATAGCGCGGGCATTTGTAGCGCAAGTGCCCGGGGAATCCAAGCAGACTGCGCGGGGTCGAACGGCATAACTACGGGTTCCGAGTAGCATCCAATCTCAATAAAGAACAAAGGACACAACAGATGAGGCAAGCGACAAACCGAGTGGCGACAGGGTTGCTGGTACTGGCCGGCCTGGCGGGCTGTTCGGCCCATCCCGAGCCCATCATCGATTCCAAGGGCGTGGACATGTCCCGGTACCAGACAGACCTTGAAGAATGCAGTGCCTACGCGGAACAGATCCACATGGAAAAGGGCGTGGCCAAGGGCGCTGCCGGCGGTGCGGTGGTAGGAGCAGCCACGGGCGCCATCAGCGGCAATGCTGCAGAGGGCGCAGGGTACGGCAGCATCTGGGGCGCGACCCGGTCCGGGCTCGAGGCAGACGACGACAAGCAGATGGTGGTCAAGCAGTGCCTGCGCGGCCGGGGCTACAAGGTTCTGAACTGACGGGGGTACCCGTTGGCGCTTGCGACTGATACTGTGTTTATATACAGTCACCGGTATGGCAGCGACCGTTTACAAAGGCCGAGGCGCCGTATCCCGGTTGCCAGGGCGATTCGAACGTCGACAGACCGAGGCCGACCCTGAAGTCTTGAACGAACTCACGGCGCCCGAAACTGAATACCGGCCGATGCAGGCGCGCCGCATTATCAGCAGCAACACGTCGCCCGACGTACCGTTCGACCGTTCCATCAACCCGTACCAGGGATGCGAACACGGCTGCATATATTGCTATGCGCGCCCCAGCCACAGTTACCTCGACCTGTCGCCGGGACTCGATTTCGAAAGCAAGATTTTCTACAAGCCGAACGCGGTTGAGCGGCTGCTCGCCGAATGGCAAAAGCCGGGCTATATGGTCGAACCGATCACGATAGGCGCCAACACCGATCCCTACCAGCCGGCCGAAAAACGATTCGGTATCACGCGTGCATTGCTCGAGGCATTTCTCGAATACAGACACCCGGTCAGCCTGATCAGCAAAGGCAGCCTCATGCGTCGCGACATCGATCTGCTGTCCGCTTTGGCCGAGCAGAAGCTCTGCACGGTGGCGATCAGCGTGCCAACCATGGACAGCGATCTCAAACGGCTTCTCGAACCGCGGGTGCCCGCAGCGGAATCCCGTTTTCGCCTTATCGATGACCTGCACAAGTCGGGCGTGCCGGTCAGCCTGCTGATGGCGCCGATCATTCCGGCCATCAACGACCGGGAAATCGAATCCGTCGTAGCCAATGCAGCGGCGCGAGGCGTTTCACACGCGAGCTACATTTTTCTCCGGCTGCCGCATGAGGTGAGCATACTGTTTCAGGAATGGCTGACGACGCACATGCCGGACCGGGCGGCGCATGTCATGAGCCTGGTACGCCAGGCCAGCGGAGGCAAGGATTATGACGCCCGCTTCGGCCTTCGCCAGTCCGGCCGCGGCGCTTACGCCGACATGATTGCCCAGCGATTCGCCGCCGCCTGCAAACGATGCGGAGTCGCTACCGGTCGACACAGGCAAACCCTTGATTGCAAACAGTTTCGTAAGCCGGGAGCTCGTCAGCAGTCGATGGATTTCAGCTAATATTTCGCGGCTTTGCTGGCATAATCCCGGCATCCGGGGCGGTACCCGTACCATGCCCGAAAATGTATAGTGATCGGGCCTTGGCAGCGCCACGTACGCCAGAACTTAATGACCCCCGGCAAGTCACATATGAGTGCTGGAAACCGTTACTTCCGGGATACGATGAACCATTCCCAACTGCTTAAAATCTGCGCCCTGATCTGTTGCCTTGCGCCGGCTTCCGCCCTCGCGCAGGACCCCGTGCCGCAGGATGTGCAACAAGGCAACGAAGACGATGCGGCAATCCGCGAGATCGTTTTTCCTGAAGAGGATGGCGCGGAAGACGAACCCGCAACGGAGCCGTCGGTCGCTGACGAGCGTGTCAACGACGAATCGGACGACGAATCGGGCAACGCGGAACCCCTCAGTGACGGGCCAATCGCTGACGGGGAGCCAGCCGACAATGAAATCAGCGTCGATGCTACCGGTGTCGAGAGCGGCGACAGCGCCGATGACACTGCACCGGTCAGTGATTTCCGCACGGAAGACCTCGACCGGGAGTGGCAGGACCCCGAGTCCGAGGAAGAGCGCGACAAAGCCGAGCTCCTGCGCAGCTTCGAACTGTACAAATCGTCTGTCGAAAACCACATGTTTGACGAAGCTGACACGCTGGCAAAGCGCATCGTCGAACTGTCGATCAAACTCTACGGCATCAACAGTCTCGATTCGGCCAAAGCGTTGACAAACCTCGGTACGGCCCAGTATCACAACAGGGAGTTCGAATCGGCGCAGCTCAACTACAAGGCTGCAATCGATATCATCGAACGTATCGAGGACCGGTTGCACGCAACGCTGGTCAATCCGCTCAAGGGACTGGGGGCCGCACAACTCGGGGCCGGCAGGCCGGACCTGGCCAAGGAGACGTTCGATCGCGCCGTGCACGTGAGCCATGTCAATGAAGGGCCGCATAATCTGCAGCAGATAGACGTGCTTGATGCGCTGACCGAAACCTATCTCACGGTCGGCGAAGTCGACGAGGCGCTGGACGTTCAGGAAAACGTCGTCAATCTGCAAATGCGCAATATCGATCCGAACAGCGATGCTGCGTTGCCGGCGCTCGAGCGCGAGGCCATCTGGATGCACCGGATGCAGCGTTACAATTCCGAGCGCAACGCCTACAGAAAAATCATCCGCATCCTCGAAAAGTCCCGCGGCAAGGACGATATCGCGCTCATTCCGCCGCTGACCGGACTGGGCAAGTCCTATCTTTTCGTCGAACCTTACGACCCGGAGATGCAGACCTACACACCGGCGTCCGGGGGTGAAGTCTATCTGAAGCGCGCATTGCGGATCGCCGGGGAAAGTCCGCAATCAGACTGGGAGATCCTGCGCGGCAGCATGCTCGCCCTCGGCGATTTCTACACGTTGTCGGGTCGTGGGTCCCGGGCTGCGCGAGCCTACCAGGACACCTGGAAGCTTCTTTCGGAGGATGAGGAAAGAATCCCCAGCCGTATCAGCAATCTGGAAACGCAGGTCATACTGCAAGACATCAGTCCGGACCTTTATCACAACAGCGCACGACAGGACTACGCCGGCGCACCGCCGGAAAACTTCGAGCGGGGAACAATAGTCGTCGGCTATTCCATCGACACGTCGGGAAAGGCCACGAACATCAGTCTGGTCGAGGCGCGACCACCAGGGCTCGTCGAAATGGAAAACGACGTGGTCCGCGGAGTCCGCGACCTGGTGCACCGGCCTCGCCTGAAAGAGGGGGAAATCGTCCCGGTCGGCGACATGACCTATACCCACGATTTCTTTTATCGGCCGTCGGATCTCGTCGCGGCGCCGGCAGAATCGGAACTTGCCGGATCGTCATCGCAAGAGCGCTGATGAAGGCGACTCTTTCCGCGATTTTGCTCAGCCCCGCCCTACTCCACCCATACCAAACAGCGGCGGCAGAGTGCAGCTGCGATTGGGTCTGCATCGAGTCCACCGATGATCATGCGCAAGGCAGCCTGCTCGCATCGAACCGGAGCCCGGTGCCATTGACGTTTTCGTTACAGTTCGATACCCGCAGATATCAGGTGGACGGACCTGCGGAAATCACCCAGACGCTTCCGGCAGGGCAATCGCTGGTACTGCCGGTATTTGAGCGCAGCAGCCAGCAGACATACGGGCGGGCCCTGCGCTGTCAATGGACCATCGGCAACAAAGACGCGTTGCACGACGAGGACCAGGTGTACATGCTGCCTTATGCGAGCGGACGCAGTTACCGGGTCTTGCAGGGATTCGGATCGCGGTTCAGTCACACCGGTATCGAGCAGTACGCGGTCGATTTCAAAATGAATGAGGGGACGCCGGTGCATGCGGCAAGGACCGGCATCGTGGCACGAATCGAGGAATCGAATTCCCGGGGTTGCTGGAGCGACGAGTGCTCCGGTGCGGCGAACTACATCGTCATACTCCACGACGACGAGACCACGGGTGAGTATTACCACCTGCAGAAAAACGGGGTGCTGGTCGACGTCGGCGAAGCGGTTTCGGCCGGCCAGCTGATCGGGCTCTCGGGGAATACCGGTCATTCGGCACTGCCCCATCTGCATTTCGGGGTATACCGGGCCATCGAGCGCGGCAAAGAGCAGTCGGTGCCGTTTCGATTCTTAAGCGCTGATGGCATAGTCGATCAGCCGCGACGGGGCGGAATGTATGTCGCCGTCGATCCCGGGGATCCGGAGCGCCGGATCGGGACCGGGCAACGGTCAAGCACGGGGTTCTGAACCGATGTCAGCCAGCAACAGGAGAACAACCATGCCCGACGCGCACGAAGTGCTGCCGGGTCGAGCGAAGCCCATGGCGGTTGCCGCGAAGCATTTCGTCAACGGACGACCTATAAGGGAGCCCTTTCCCGACGAAATGTGCAAGGCCGTCTTCGGCATGGGCTGCTTCTGGGGTGCCGAACGCCTGCTCTGGGAAACACCGGGGGTGTGGACCACGGCAGTCGGCTACGCTGGCGGAAGTACGCCGAATGCCGATTACAAGGAAGTCTGTGCCGGGCTTACCGGCCATGCCGAAGTGGTGCTCGTGATATTCGATCCGAACCAGATCAGTTACGACGAGTTGCTGAAAGTGTTCTGGGAAAATCATGACCCGACCCAGGGCATGCAGCAGGGCAACGACATCGGTACTCAATACCGTTCGGCGATTTACACGACGGATGCGCGCCAGGCGCGGCTGGCAAGGGCATCGATGGTCACCTACCAGCATCAGCTGATCGAGGCAGGGCACGGTACCATTACTACCGAAATCGCGAGCCTCGGCGAGTTTTACTATGCCGAGGATTATCACCAGCAATACCTTGCAAAGAACCCGGACGGCTACTGCGGTATAGGCGGAACCGGCGTCAGTTGTCCGGTCGGCCTGACCTGAGGATGTCCTCGGCGGCATAAGGCGGCACGATTGAGGAGTCGCGTCCATTGCCGGAACTGCCCGACATCGATGTCTATGTAGCGAGACTGAACGACCGCATCAGCGGTCACGTGCTGCATGAGGTGCGGATCGCAACTCCTTTTCTGCTGCGCACCGTGGAACCGCCGCTCCAACTCAGCAACGGCCGCGTGGTCTGCGGACTGAGGCGCATCGGCAAGCGCATAGCCATCGGCCTCGAAGGCGACTACTGGCTGGTGCTGCACCTGATGATCGCCGGCCGATTGCACTGGCACGACGATCGGGCTGCGATGGCCGGCCGAAACCGGCTGGCGATCCTCGATTTCTCCAGCGGATCGTTGTCAGTGAGCGAGGCGGGCACGAAAAAACGCGCATCATTGCACTTTGTCCAGGGCCACGACGCACTGGCGGCGCAAGATCCCGGCGGCATCGAACCGTTGCTATGTACGCTTGCCGAGTTTGCCGATCGGCTGACCTGCGAAAATCGAACGCTCAAACGCGCGCTTACCGATCCGCGCAAGTTCAGCGGCATCGGCAACAGTTATTCCGACGAAATACTGCACGCCGCAGGTCTGTCACCGATCGCGCATACACAGAAACTCGATCCGGGCGCCCGGCAGAAACTCTATGACGCGATGCGCGCCGTGCTCGGCACATGGCGCGACAAACTGATGATCGAATCCGACACGCAGTTCCCTAAAAAAGTCACTGCATTCCGCAACGGCATGGCGGTTCACGGGCGATTCGGCAAGCCCTGTCCCGTCTGCGGAACCCTCGTGCAGCGCATCCGCTACAAGAGCAATGAAACCAATTACTGCCCGCGCTGCCAGACCGGCGGACGACTGCTGGCGGACCGCGCACTGTCCCGGCTTCTGAAAGCGGACTGGCCGGACAGCATCGACGACTGACCGGCAACTACATCCGGACTGCCAATGCGGGTAGTATCGTGCGGAACCGCCAAATTACCATCCAGGCAGGTGAGGAATTGAAAAAGGCGAGCAACAGGAAACCCCGGCGTCCCGCGCGTGAGCAGGCCGAGGAAGCCGTGCGTACGCTGTTATTGTGGGCCGGCGAAGATCCGGGTCGTGAAGGCCTGATCGACACGCCGAAGCGCGTTGCACTGGCCTACGAGGACTGGTTCAGTGGTTACAAGGAAGACCCGGTAACGTACTTGCGGCGAACCTTCGAAGAGGTCGAGGGCTACGACGAAATGATTGTGCTTCGCGATATTGCGTTCGAATCGCATTGCGAGCATCACATGGCGCCGATCATCGGCAAGGCACATGTCGGCTACCTGCCGAGCGACAAGGTGGTCGGGATCAGCAAGCTTGCGCGTGTGGTCGACGCATTTGCCAGACGATTCCAGGTACAGGAAAAAATGACGGCGCAGATCGCGAACTGCATCAACGACGTGCTCGGTCCGCGGGGTGTCGGAGTGGTCATCGAGGCGTCGCACCAGTGCATGACGACTCGCGGGGTGCACAAGTCGGGGGTCTCCATGGTCACTAGCCAGATGCTCGGCCTGTTCCGCAAGGATGCGCGCACGCGTGCCGAGTTCCTGCGGATGATTGGCTGAGCCCAACATTTCTATCATGCTGAAGCGTTTCGCAATTGTTGCGGGCCTCGGATTTGCCCTGCTGCTGGCCTACCTGCTGTCCTGGCCGGTGCCGGTATCACCCGTCGCCTGGGACGCGCCGCGCGACCAAGGCCTCGTGGACCCGTTTGAAGCCAATGACCGGCTAGCAAAGATCGCAATCATCGATCTCGGGGAACATGAGAGTCCGGAAGACATCACCGGCCGCGGTGGTTTCATTTACACCAGCAGCATCGGCGGCAGGATACTCCGCGTGCGGCCCGACGGCGCCGAGCTGAGCATATTTGCGGAGACCGGCGGCCGTCCGCTCGGTCTGGAATTCGACAGTGACAGTAACCTTATCGTCGCCAACTCGCAGCTCGGTTTGCAGTCGGTGGCGCCGGATGGCCAGGTGACCGTGTTGGTGGCCGAGTGGTCTCCCGGCCTTCCCGTGTATCCGAACGATGTTGCCGTTTCGACGGCCGGCAAAATCTATTTCTCGGAGTCGAGTTCGAAATTCAGCGGCCGTGAATTCGGCGATGCCTATGACGCAAGCCTGCTCGACATCGTCGAACACGGCGACCACGGCCGCGTGTTCGAATTCGATCCGGCAACCGGCGCAACGCGCGTCATCATGAGCGGTCTGAACTATGCCAACGGTGTGGCAATCAGCGCTGATCAGCAGTTCCTGCTGATCAGCGAGACTGCAAGCTATCGAATCCGGCGGTACTGGCTGGAGGGACCCGATCGTGGCCGAAACGAGGTCGTGCTGGAAAACCTCCCCGGCTTTCCCGACAACATCAATACCGGCCTGAACGAGCGTTTCTGGGTCGGACTGGTTGCGCCGAGGAACGACCTGATCGACAGGCT
>CAYXKM010000325.1:0-3430 GCA_964465665.1 uncultured Woeseiaceae bacterium | reverse complement strand
CGAACGGCGACAGATGCGGATTGCGGTAATTCAGTGCAACGATGAATCCGAGATAGGCCTGGTTGTTCGCCGCATGGTAGAGGAAGCCGCCGCCTTCTGTTCGATGGTCGAGCGGCCAGCCCAGCGTATGCACCACCCTGCCCTCGTCGTGACGGCCCGGTTCGATTTCCCAGATCTCCTTCAAACCGATGCCATAATGTTGCGGGTCGCAATTGGAGCGGAGTGCGTACCGGTGCATGAGTTCGGCGCCCAGGTTGCCGCGAACGCCTTCCGCGACAATCGTGTACTTGCCCAGCACGTCGTAGCCCGCCTGGAAACCGGGCTTTTTGCTGCCGTCCTTCGCCACGCCCATGTCGCTTGTTGCAACGCCACGCACACGGCCTTCCCCGTCGTATAGCACTTTCGCCGCGGCAAAGCCTGGCAGCACGTTGGCGCCCAGCGCTTCCGCCTGTTCGGCCATCCACTGGCACAACCTTCCCAGTGAGACGACATAGTTCCCCCGGTTGTGCATGGGATGCGGCAGCAGGAACCCCGGCACCTGCACCGATTTCCTTTCGCTGCAGAGGTAATGGACGATGTCGCCCGTCACGGGCGTGCGCAGCGGCGCACCCCGCTCACGCCAGTCAGGAAAAAGTTCTTCGAGTCCGCGCGGTTCGAACACATTGCCTGAAAGAATATGCGCACCTATTTCCGATCCTTTCTCCAGCACGACGACAGACAGCTCCGTGGAACTTTCCTTTGCCAGTTGCATAAGCCGGCACGCCGCGGCCAGCCCGGCCGGACCGGCACCGACGATCACGACATCGAATTCCATCGATTCCCGCGTTGCAGATTCGGACATCGGTTGAAGTTCCTTTGCTATGAATGCGAAGTCTAGCAGACACCGGCCGGCCGAACTTGCGCGGCTGCGCCGCACAACGACACTGGCGGCTGCAGTAGCCGGGCTGTAGTCTTCCGGATGCCGAAAGGAATCAATCGGGAGGCCAGTTGGGCATCACAAGTGCGTACGCGGAGATTTGCGGTCGCGATGGGCTGGTTCACGATGCGGCGCAATTGAAGGTTATCGACGCTCTGCAACAACTGCAGGATCAGCTTGTTGCCAGCCAATCACCGCTGCAGCGGCTGTATCGCCGGATGCCCGTGATCCGCGCACGCAAAGTCAACGACGTGAAAGGCATCTATCTTTGGGGAGGCGTCGGCCGCGGCAAGACACTGCTCATGGACCTGTTTTACGCGTCCCTCCGGACGCCGCGCAAATCGCGGGCTCATTTTCACCGCATGATGAGTGACATCCATGCGCAGTTGAGGACCCTGAGTGACTCTGAAAATCCCCTCGATAAGGTCGCTGAGCGCATTGCGCGCGGCACAACGGTGCTGTGCTTCGATGAGTTCTTTGTCAGCGACATCGGGGATGCGATGATACTGGCCCGGTTGCTCGACGGCCTTTTTCAGCGTGGCGTGACCCTTGTCGCCACTTCCAACACGGCGCCGAAAGAACTGTATGCGAACAGCCTGCAGCGCGATCGCTTCCTGCCGGCCATCGCAATGATCGAGAAGCATACCGAGGTGATTCATATCGGCGACGGCGTCGACTATCGATTGCGACTGCTGCAACGGGCCGGAACTTACCTGCCGTGTGACGATGAGGGAACGGATCAGCGGCTGCAGCATTTTTTCCATGACTGCGCGGCGGCAGCGGTGGCCGATGAATCCGTGCTGCATATACTTGGCCGGCCGGTCCGGACACGCCGCCATGCGACGGATGTCGCATGGTTTGACTTCCCTGCGCTCTGCCAGGGGCCGCGCAGTTCCGAAGACTACATCGAAATCGCGCGTCGGTTTCAAACGGTGATACTGTCCGGTGTTCCGCTGCTGACGTCGCAGGACGAGGACGCGGCGAGGCGGTTTGTATCGCTGGTGGATGAATTCTATGACCGGCGCGTCAAGCTGATCGTATCCGCTGCAGCACCGATCGACCGGCTCTACCAGGGCAAGCGCCTGGTATTCGAGTTCCGGCGAACCGCGAGCCGCCTGCACGAAATGCAATCGACGGAGTACCTGCACCAGGCACATCTTGGCTGAACGGCAGGCTGCCAGCACCGGATGTTTCAAAAGGACGGTACTCAAGTATCATCGGTGGCTCAGCCGCCGCGCAGACCGACACCTCTACAGAATGAGATTTATGATGAGTAAAGAGTTGATTTTAGAAGATTTTTTGCCCTACCGGCTCGCCATACTCTCGCATACGGTGAGCTCCTCCATTGCCCGGGCCTACGATCAGCGTTTTGGCCTGACCATTCCCGAGTGGCGTGTCATCGCCATACTCGGGCGTTTTCCGGGACTGTCCGCGGTCGAAGTCGCCGACCGCACCATGATGGACAAGGTCGCTGTAAGTCGGGCGGTAACGAAGCTGATCAAGAGCGGCCGGATCGATCGCGAGTTTGCTGACGCCGATCGTCGCCGTTCAATTCTGAATCTCTCGGATGCCGGCCGGAAAGTGCACGATGAGATCGCACCGCTTGCGCTCGGTATCGAAGCCGATCTGCTTCATGGCCTCACCGCCGAGCAGGTGGAAATGCTGAACACCGTCATCGAACGATTGCTGCTGCGAGCACGGCTGATCAGCGCGCCCTAGCAGGCTGTTGAAAAACTTCCTGTCAGGCGCACGAATCCGGCACAGGGCGGTCAATCCGGCAGATTGCCGATCTCGGTTCGCACGGCAATCAACTCCGGGAAGAATTCCGCATCCAGGGCTTTTTTCAGAAACGCGACGCCGGACGAGCCGCCCGAGCCGCGCTTGTGACCGATGATTCGCTCCACGGTTTTCATGTGGTGGTAACGCCAGAACTGGAAATTATTGGCCACGTCCATCAGCGCTTCGCACATTTCATAGTTTGCCCAGTGCTCGCGCGGCTTTTCGTAAATTCCTTTCAGCACCGCGACGACCTCGTCGTCGTCCTCGCGCATACGGCTGAAATCCCGATCGGTTACCTGCGGCGGAATCGGGTACCCCTGTCGCGCCAGATAGCGCAGGAATTCATCGAACAGGCCGGGAGCCGCCAGGGTCTCTCTGAGACGATTCATCCAATCGGTCTGTTTCTCATAAACGCTCAGGTACGTTCTGCTTTTGTTACCCAGCAGGAATTCGAGCAATCGATATTGCGGTGACTGAAATCCGGATGCCTTGCCGAATACGTGGCGAAACTGCGCGTACTCGCTTGGCGTCAGTGTATCGAGCACCATCCATTGGTTGTAAATCTGGCTCTGGATGTGTTTGACGCGCGCCAGGTGTTTTACGGCCGGCGGAATGTCGTCCCGCCGGATGCAACGCATCGCTGCCTCGACCTCATGAATTATCAGCTTGATCCAGAGTTCCGTAACCTGATGCTGGATGATGAACAGCATCTCGTCGTGATGCGGCGGACTGCTC
>CAYXKM010000324.1:0-37111 GCA_964465665.1 uncultured Woeseiaceae bacterium | reverse complement strand
ACCCTGCAGGTCTTCTTTGTAGTCAATCTCCGCGCCCATCAGGTACTGGACACTCATCGGGTCCACGACCAGTGTTACACCCTGGTTGACAACGCTGCTGTCACCCTCTTCCTTTTTCTCGTCAAAAGTGAAGCCGTACTGGAAGCCGGAGCAGCCCCCGCCGGATACGAACACCCTGAGCATCAGGTCCGGGTTTTCCTCCTCCAGGATCAGCTCATGCACTTTCTTTGCCGCAGCATCGGTGAAAACAAGTGGCGCCGGCGCGGCAGCCGATCCTATGAAGGGGGTGTCACTCTGCGTCGTAGCCATAATTCGAATACCTCAGGAACCTGCAGCAATTTTCGTTGGCGGCCGAAGAGAACGGGGCGCCTGTTCGAGCAACGGCACCTGCCCTTCCGGCTGGTGGACCAGTTTGCCATTGATTTCAGCGCCAATCGCCATCTCGATCAGATTGTAATACACATTTCCTATGACACGCGCTGTCGGCCCAAGTTCGACACGACGGCTGGCAACCACGTCGCCGCGAACGATGCCATTCAGCACAACGTAAGGAACCTTGACCCCACCCTCGACATTGCCTTCCTCCGAAATGCTCAGGGCCGAATTCCCGTCAAGGTCTGCACTGACGCTGCCGTTCACGGTACCGTCGATGTGGCAGCCGCCGCTGAAAGAAACATCACCGTTGATAGTCGAATTTGCGCCAACCAGGGTGTCGACTACGCTATGCCTGCGATTCTTGCGCCCGAACATGAAAAACTCCTTAAACGGATTGCCAGGGAAAGCTTTGCTTCACACTGGCAATCGACTTGGTTTTTGACCTGACTTCTATGTTGATCCGTTCAGGCTTGAAGCCCTTGGGCAGCAGAAGTTGACGGTCAAAATTCTGAAAATAACGAAACGAAAATGGCCAGTTGTCATCTGTGTCCGGCGGCAAAAGTTGCTCCAGGGTATAAGTAACAGCCATACCATCCTGCGCACCCTCCAGACTGAAGTCGACCTCGCCATTGACACTTCGATCGTGCTGCATGACTTGCACCAGCACCAGCCTGACATGAAACTCGCCTTCCTCCTGCCCCTTGCTTAACTTCAGGTCCTGTATCCGCAGGCCCCGACCGCCATCCGCCGGCGAAATAATACCCCGATAAAACTCGATCGCATCCCGTTGCTCCTGAATCTTTCGCTGCAATTGAGTCAGGTTGGCTTCGACGTCCGTGTATGCGGTCTTGTCGATCTCGCTGTGAGTTTTCAGCATGGCGACTTCCTCTTTCAGGGCGACAATCGTGTCCTCGAGTTCCTCGATCCGGTTTGCGTCGGATCGCCGCTCCGCGGCCGCCTCGATTACGTTGTAGTCCGCCTGGATCCGGCCGAACTCAAAGCTCAAGTAACCGCTGACGACCACCGCGACAATAATGCCAGCCAGCAGAGCCAGCGCACGCAGTCCGCCACCTGATACAGAAGGTCCTTTCAAAGCCACTCCGAATTCATACTCTATGGGGCTGAATTGTTATTATGTTACGCGGTGCCTGCGCCAAACAGAAGTGCGGCAAGTCACGGAATTGGCTATAAGTCCGGACAACGCACCCCGCATAATGGCGGAACGACAAAGGCGCCGGAGTCCATGGACATGCAGCTGTCAACAATGTATTTGTGGTTGAAGGCGCTGCACGTCGCGTTCATGGTGACGTGGTTCGCCGGAATGTTCTATTTGCCCCGGCTATTCATCTATCACGCACAGGCAGACCTCTTGCCCGACCGGCAGCGTTTCACGACCATGGAGCGACGCCTGTTCGCCATCATGAGCATCGGTGCTGTCCTCACCGCACTGTTCGGCCTTCTCTTGCTGCACGTCAATCCCGGCCTTCTGCAACAGGGCTGGTTTCGCATCAAGTTGCTGATACTCGTCGCGATGTTGGTGTATCACTATCGCTGCTGGCGCTGGATCCGCAGGCTGGCGCAGGGTCCCGCTCCGCATAACACCCGATGGCTACGCTGGTTCAACGAGATTCCGGTGATGTTCCTGCTCGCCATTATCTGCCTGGCGGTCGTCAAGCCGTTCTAGGAACAGCACCGGGCTTATTCCTGGCCGGACCTGGCGAGATCCTTTGCAAAAACGGCCGTCCAGCGTTTCGGCCACCAGCGTGGCTGCGGAGGCAATCCGTCCGGATACAGATGATGGCCGAGCTCATGAAGAGCCCGCATGTACACCCGGCGCTTGAAATAGATTACCTCATTGACCGGCCGCCAGAATTCGACCCAGCGCCAGCGATCGAATTCCGGAGTGGCGCTACTGTCGAGGCGCACGCGAGTTTCGTCGCCGATGAAACGCAAGATGAACCAGCGCTGCTTCTGGCCTATACACAACGGCGTGGAACCACGGCGCACGAACTTCCCAGGCAGCCGGTACTTCAGCCAACCCTGCGTCGATCCCAATACCTCGACGTCTGCGGCATTCAAGCCGACTTCCTCGTAAAGTTCACGATACATGGCCTGTTCCGCGGATTCTCCGTCCAGCATGCCACCCTGCGGAAACTGCCAGCCCTTGTTGCCTATACGCCCACCCAGCAGCAGTTTGCCGGCGTCATTCGCCAGAATGATGCCTACGTTTTCGCGAAAGCCCTCGTTGTCGATTCGATCGCTACGCATATGCGTTTTGATTTTGCACGATTATTGGTTAGTGTCCAGAGGCCGGTCTCCTGCTGCGCACGAGAGCTGGCAACGTCGGAGCACACAGATTGTATGTAAAACGCACCAGCCTGCTGATTGTCATGCTGTTATTGATTTCAATGCTGTCGATCCTGTTTGCGTTGCTGACAGGCAGCGCCGCCGTCAGCTCGTCTGCCGTTTTTGACGCACTGGCCGGCAACGCGACTGAAACCATACACACGCTTATCATCGACCTTCGCTTGCCTCGTGCCCTCAGCGCCTTCGCGGTCGGTGGTCTTCTTGCCGTCGCCGGCGTACTCATGCAGGTACTGCTCAGGAATCCGCTGGCCGAGCCCTACATCCTCGGCAGCTCGGGCGGGGCTGCAGTCGCAGCTTTGATTGCAATACTTGCCGGGCTCGGTTCCGCGATGGTCGACTTCGCTGCGTTTGGCGGTGCAATGGCCGCGACTTTGCTCGTCTTTTCCGTTGCCCAGGGCAGCGGCAGCTGGACACCTGCCCGCCTGTTGCTTACGGGTGTCGTGCTGGCGGCGGGATTCAGCGCGGCAACGACCCTGTTGCTTGCCATTACTCCGGACCGGGACCTGCGCGGCATGCTGTTCTGGCTTATGGGTGATCTGAGTTTCGCGTATCAACCCGCTCGACTGCTGGTGCTGCTGGCCGCTGTCACCTTGTCCTGCTGGCTGGCAAGCCGGCATCTCAATGTTCTGGCTCGGGGGGACTTGCAGGCTGCTATCGCAGGCCTGCCGGTTGCGGCCTGGCGCATGGCGATTTTTGCAATAACCGCGCTGGTAACGGCAATATCGGTAACCAGTGTCGGTGTCATCGGTTTTGTCGGCCTTGTGATTCCTCACTTGATCCGTTTACTGGCTGGCAGCGATCACCGAATCGTGTTACCGGCATCGGCTCTTGCCGGAGGCGCTTTGCTGGTCTTTGCCGACACACTTTCGCGGACGGTGCTCGCGCCCCGGCAACTCCCGGTCGGTGCGCTGACAGCTTTGCTGGGAGTCCCGCTATTCCTCATGTTAATGAATCGGAGCAAACGCAGCCCGTGAACTGCTGACTCAGTGGTACCGCGCCCGTTCCGCCAGATCGATCGCGTCCTGATGCAGCAGGCCCAGATGAGAGACGCCGGTTTCGCTCTGCTGCAGCCCAGCCCAAGCCTCAAGCTGCCGCGGAACCTCGGCGCCCCGGACGGCCGGTAATGCAGCAAGTGATTCGGCGATAATGCTTTGAGCCACGGGGCCGGCGAGCCACTGCACGAAAATTACCGCATCCGCTGCATTGCGGGCGTGTCGGCTGACACCTGCGCCGATGATGTCGACCATTGTTCCGCCATTCTCGAGCGTCGGCGTTGCTATGCCGGGTTTCGCGGCCGAGCTTGCAGCCATACCGTTTGCCGCGGCCGCGAGGCTCACGATGCCAACCGAGCACCGTCCCGATTCCATGGCAGCGAACAGGGCCCGAGGATCGTTGAGCGCCGGCAATGCGAGATTGGCCGCCAGCTGTCGCACGATCAGTTCGGCCTGCCGATGCCCATGTCGATGGATCAGGTGCGCAATCAAGGCATTGTTATCCGGCAGAGATGACGAGGTCATGCAAAGCTGGCCGCGCCAGCGGGGCTCGGCCAGGGACTCATAGCTGCCCAATTCATCCGGCGCCACAACGGACGGACTGAATACGATCACATTCGCCATGACCGCAATACCGAACCACTGGTTTTCCGGATCGCGGAGCCTTGCAGGGATGGCTGCGATAAGGTCTTCCGCATGGGTCGGACGCAGCGCTCCCTTGTCCGCTGCCCGCCATAGCCGCGAAACGCCGGCAGCCATGTAGAGGTCCGCCGCAGGCGCCTGTGTCTTGTCGAGCATCAATTGCAGCAGTCCGTCCTCGTCCGCGGTCACGTGCTGTACACGAATGCCGGTCTCGGCGGCAAATGTCCGATACAACGCGGCCGCTCGTGTCTCGTCAATCGAGGTGTAGACGACAACGAACCGGTTTCTCTGTTCCGGCACTTTCTCGCCGGATTGCCTGGCGTCACAAGCGACCAGAAAGACGGACAGCCAGATGGCGCCAATCCGGCGGCAGGCGGTACCGGTCATGCCTCATGCCCGTCGGCTTCGTCGACCTTTATCCGGTCACGCCCCGCCGATTTTGCCTTGTACAGCGCAACGTCGGCGCGCGCCAAAAGTGAGTCACCGAGTGTCTTCAGGTCTTTCGCAACCCGGTCGGGCAGGATGCTCGCGATTCCTATCGAAGTAGTAATACGAACCGATTCGTTGCGGCCCGTGTCAATAGGCGTTGCGGCAACGCCCGCCCTGATCCGTTCCGCCAGCAACCTGCCAGCGCCTACCGTAGTTGCCGGCATCAGGACAACAAACTCCTCGCCGCCGTATCGTGCTGCGATGTCGCTCGCGCGGACCTGGGATTCGATCCGCTGAGCCACTTCGGTCAAGACCCTGTCACCTGCAGCGTGTCCCCAGGTGTCATTGACGCGTTTGAAATGATCAATGTCGATCATCAGTGCAGCCAGACGGGTGCCATCGCGGGCCGCACGCGCCAGTTCCTCCGTCAGCCGCAGTTGCAGATACCGCCGGTTATGCCACCCGGTCAGAACGTCAGTAAACCCGTTGCGCAACAATCGGGCACGGTTGACGACATTTTCCAGGGCGAACGTCGCAATGACGCCGAGGTGCGCAAGAAAATCCGTCGCGTGTTGCCGGGTAAACCGGCCCATGTCAGGGCTGGCGAAATTCATGCTGCCGAAAAGTGCACCCTGATGAATCAGCGGAATGATGGCAATGCTTCCTATTTCGCCGCCGCCGGGAAAAAGCAGTTGATGGTCGGCCGCTTTGAACGGTCCGGTCCAGGGCGCCCGCAGCGCGGTGTAACAGGGTGTGATACCGGTGAGGGATTCGACGAAATGCACATCGGGCAACGATCCAGCATGACCCGTGGCCGCCTGAAGCAGGTGGCGAATTTCGTGGTCGGGATCCGCGATGACCACCGTTGCTGCCAGCAAACCATAACTTTCGCGGAGGTATGTCGTCATTGCGCTAAATAGCGTATTCAGATCCGCTGAGCGCAAGAGCTCGAGTTCCCGTTCCTGGGAACGCCGGTAAATCTGCATATTCTTCTCGACCTGATCGGTCATTTGGTCGAGCTGTTGATAGACCAGATCCAGTGTCCGGTGCGGATTCCTTTCGTGCTGCATGCGCGCTGTCCCAATGCTCCCTGCCGATGACCTGCTTTTACCAAAATCGATGCGAGACGTCGCCTGTGCGGTTGGCATATTCTGCAGGCTGCGCCGTTGTCGCGATCTAGCGACGCCCTGCCAGATATTTCTTGCCTTTTTGCATGAGATCAACAAAGCCGGATTCGTCACCGTCTGCGACCAGCTGGCGAATTCGGGATGCCGCATCGCACAAGGCGTCCAGGGGGCCGAGACCGAATTTGTTCAGGTGCTGTATTTCGAAATAGAGATGCGGATTGTCGCGAGCCACGGCGACCGATACGAGTAACTGCGCATCGAAGGTGGTGGACGAAAGCTGCGCGAGCCTCGGCGCCGCTTCACCGCTTTCCGAGAGCGCCGTAAAAAAGGCAATATTCAAGGCGTGTGACAACCCCAGTACATAGGCGATCATCCGGTCGTGATCATCCAGACCCATGTCGAGTTGCTCCACCATCGTCGAAGCGAACAGCTCCTTGGCTGCGCTCGTCGCCGCAGCATCGCCGACATCAACGAAAATAAGGTGACGCCCGGACAGGAGCTCGGTGTCCGGTCCGTACATCGGATGCAACGAGGTCACGCTACAGCCGGCATCCTTCAGTGCCTGAAGACCGTGCCGCAGCGGCGTCTTCAGGGAGCCGATGTCGAAGACCAGGCCGCGCGGCTTCTGCCCCGCCAGATCGGCGAGGATCTGTCCGGACACGGCAATTGGCGCAGCAACGGCAATGATTTCGTAGTCAACGCCCGCCTCACGCCAGTCCGCGAAAGTACCGGCGGATCGTGGCGCTTTGCGGTCTGCCACATGGGTGACAAATCCCTGCGAGTTGAAGAATTCGACGAACCAACCGCCCATTTTTCCGGCGCCTCCAATAACCAGCACACGCCGCCCGTCCCCCTTGCCCTCGGCAACCACTCGCTCGCGCTCCTGGCTTGCAAGGGACGAGCGTATGAGTGCGCGCAGGATCTGCTCGGCCAGTTTGGAATCGACACCGAGCAGCCTGGCGTGCCTGCCTGCCATATCAAGCACTTCCTTCTCGCGTTCGTAGTCGCGCGTCGCGCGTCCGCTCGAGTATTTGTTCCGGCCTATTTCGGTAACAATCTTCTGCCGCTCGGCCAAGAGCTCAATGAGTTGCCGGTCAAGTGTATCGAGGCGGTCACGCAGTTCTTCCAGATTCATCGTGCAGGAGCTCACTGTTGCGATCGGGTCCGAGCGTCCGATGCTAGTTTTACAGGACCGCTACAGCAAGCGACAGCTGCGCGGCCGGTCTGCTCAGGTCGGTTGGTCACGGGATGGGTCATCGATGCTGCCGGCTTTCGGGCCGATCTGAATCATGCGAACATTAGCCGCCTTTCGACGAGGCGAATCCTGGAGAACCAACGACAATGAAAACTCGCGCCGCCGTTGCCTGGGCTGCAGGCAAGCCCTTGGAAATCGAAGAAATCGAAATCGCCGCGCCCAAGAAGGGTGAGGTTCTTTTGCGCAATGTTGCGACGGGAGTTTGTCACACAGATGCCTTCACTCTCTCCGGCGAAGACCCTGAGGGAATTTTCCCGGCGATTCTCGGACACGAAGGCGGTGCAATTGTCGAGGCGGTCGGATCCGGCGTCAAAAGCGTCAAAACGGGAGATCATGTCATCCCGCTTTACACGCCGGAATGCGGAGTGTGCAGTTTTTGTACTTCCGGGAAGACCAATCTCTGCCAGGCAATACGCGCTACCCAGGGCAAGGGGTTGATGCCGGACGGCACCTCACGCTTCTCCAAGGGTGGCAAGCCGATTTTTCACTACATGGGCACATCGACCTTCAGCGAATACACGGTGTTGCCGGAAATTGCGGTTGCGAAGATCAGTGAGAAAGCACCACTTGAAAAAGTGTGCCTGCTCGGCTGCGGCATCACTACCGGCATCGGAGCCGTCCTGAACACGGCCAAAGTCGAGCCGGGCGCAACGGTCGCTGTTTTCGGTCTCGGCGGCGTCGGGCTGAGCGCGATACAGGGTGCAAGCATGGCAAAAGCGGGGAGAATCATCGCCATTGACATCAATCAGGACAAATTCGCGCTTGCACGACAGATGGGCGCGACCGATACCGTCAATCCGAGGGACCACAGTGCGCCGATCCAGGAAGTTATCGTCGAAATGACCAAGGGCGGCGTCGATTATTCGTTCGAGTGTGTCGGCAATGTAAAGCTTATGCGTGCCGCGCTGGAATGCTGCCACAAGGGCTGGGGCGAATCAGTCATCGTAGGCGTGGCCGGGGCCGGCCAGGAGATCTGTACACGGCCGTTCCAGCTGGTAACCGGTCGTGTCTGGCGGGGCACTGCTTTCGGCGGCTGCAAGGGGCGCTCGCAGCTGCCCGGGATGGTTCAACAATATATGGATGGGGAAATCAGGGTCGACGAGTTCATCACTCACACGATGCCGCTGGAGGACATCAACAAGGCCTTTGATCTCATGCATGAAGGCAAAAGCATTCGTTCAGTGATTCACTACTGAGCGTCCGATCGCCGTACGTGATCGCCATTTTACGGTTTGGTAATCTGTGCTCGGTCCGGGCAACACACCGGATCATTTGCACAGCTTGCCGGAGCAGTTTGTGAACGAAACTCGCAACCTGAATTTGCTGCCCGAGATCCTGCCGTCGGACCCGTTGCACTGGGCTGATGCATGGATCAAGGAGGCTGCAGCAGCCAAGGTGCAGCGAAATCCCAATGCGATGACACTCGTAACTGTCGCGTCGGGGGCGCAACCCTCGGCTCGCGTCGTGTTGTGCAAGGAGTTTGTGCCGGACCCGGGCTACCTCGTCTTCTATACCAATTACAAATCGCGCAAAGCAGCCGACATCGCAAACAACAATCGGGCAGCTGCATTGTTTCACTGGGATTCCCTTGGAAAGCAGATTCGGATTGAAGGGGTGGTAACTCGATCACCCGAGGAAGAGAGCGACGCGTACTTCGCGACCCGTGACTGGGGAAGCCAGCTCGGCTCCTGGGGCAGTGATCAGAGTGCGCCCGTCGAATCGCGGCAAGCTTTGCTCCGGCAGATACAGGATCGCTCCCGCATGCTCGGCCTGAACCCGGAAGCGCGTGGCGACGAATTGCAGGACAACAATCGGCCGCCTATCAGCCGACCGCCGCACTGGGGCGGTTATCGACTCTGGATGACAGCCCTTGAACTCTGGATTGAGGGTCGGGACCGCATTCACGATCGTGCTTTGTGGACGCGTGAAATCGTGCGCGGATCCAGGGACACTTTCTCCGTGACGCCGTGGACCGGCAGGCGGCTGCAGCCATGACCGGTGCCTCGCAACATGCCTGAGGGACTGATGAGCCACCGCATCCGTTGCCCGTACTGTGCCGAGATGCTGCAAATACAGGTCGACCTTTCGGCCGGTGATCAAAGCTATATCGAGGATTGTGAGGTGTGTTGCCAGCCTGTCCAACTGATCTGCACGATAGACGACTTTCGGCTGGTTTCAGTCGACGCCCGATGCAGCACATAGCGCGGCAGGCCACCCTGCTGCTCGCCGTGGTCGTTGCGCTGCCGGTCCAATCGCAGCTGCTGCTGACCGAAGGTACGAACATTTCGGTGGACGTGTCGCAGAGCAACGGCAAGCTCGCCACCGACCTGCTCGGAAGCATATGGATCATCGCCGGGAACGGCGGTGATGCGCAGCGCATCAGCAGCAGTGCGCTGCCCGCAAAGTTTCCGCGCTGGTCTCCCGACGGACGATTCCTTGTTTACCAGGTTGTCCAGCCACCGTACACGCGGATCTGGCTCATCGATGCCACGACAGCTCAAAGCGAGCAACTGAGCGACGGGCAGTTCGTCGATCAGCAACCCTCCTGGCATCCTGACGGGGAACGAATCCTGTTCTCGTCCGAGCGCAATGACAGTGGATTCGACTTGTGGGAGCTCGATCTCGAGTCCCGGCTCAGCTGGCGCATAAGCAGCCTGCCTGGCGACGAGACCGAGGGAGCCTGGTCGGCCAGTGGTCAGCATCTCGCCTTTGTAAACCGCGACCGCGGTCAGTGGTCGCTGATCCGTCGCCGGTTCGGCCAACCGGATGAGACGTTGTTCGTATCTGCGGACCCGTTGCACGCCCTGTCGTGGCGGCCGGACGGGACGATGCTGACTTTTTTGCAGCGCAATCCGGACGGATTCGTTGCGCAGATGGCGATCCTGTCGGACCCACCGTTGATCCGACCGTTGATGTCCGGTGAGGATTTTTTTGTTGCGCCACTGAGCTGGCTCGACCGGCAGCGATTTTTCTATACGGCCGACGGCGGTATCCGCAGCCGCCAACTCGATGACCGCAAAGCAACAAAGCTGAATTTCACCGCTGTTATCGAAAATGCTGACCGTTTGCCGCAGGCCACGTCGAGTCCGCGGGAACTGATGGTGATTACGCCTTCGGCCGAACGCCTGATCATACGCGCCGCGCGCCTATTCGACGGCAACGGCAAGGATTACCGCTTTAACATCGATGTGCTGATCGAGAACGGACGTATCACCTCGATGGAGCCCCGCCGCGAGCGTCAGGACGCCGTCGTTCTCGACATGGGTAATGCCACGCTGCTACCGGGTTTCATCGACAGCTACTCGTCGCTGAGAGTCGAAAGTCCGGCGCGTACCGGCGCCGAGCTGCTGTCCTATGGCGTTACTGCCATTGTTGCCGCCGACAGCACGGACCTCGAACCAGCGATTTGGGAAACCGCGGATACCCCGGGCCCGAGACTGCTCCGGGCGGTGCCGGTGACCGAAACGCCGGGTCGTGCTGTCGCCGTCATTGCCTCCGTGCCAGCGACCGGCAGCGGCAGCTTTTCCGCCCTGCAAGCCTGGCAGGCGCTCGGAATACCCGTGCTCGCGGAAAGCTGGACAACCGGATTGAGTCTTGGGGCGGATTTGCTGCTGGGGGCAAATACACTTCCGACGTCGCCGCTCGGGCGCCGCTACCAGGATATCCAGGCGGTGCTCGATCTCGGACCGATCACCCTGCTGTCGGGACTGGCGGACGCGGCAACGCCTGGGCTTGCGGAGCTCCTCGAGTCGCGGCAGGCGGTGCAGTTCGGCCGGCGCAGTGTCTCGCTGCGCCGCTACACTGCGATACCCGACATATCGAGCCGCCAATCGTCCCTCGTCCTCGCGAGCAAACCGAGCGGCCTGCCTGCGGGCCTCGCCGTGCACGCGGAGTTTCGCGCACTCGAGGCCGCAGGCCTCGCGGCGGACCAGGTGCTGAAGGCCGCCGGTACTCATGCAGCCAGCGCCTTGCAGTTGAAAGGACAGCTGGGCGAAATCGCGCCGGGGGCCCTTGCCGACCTGGTCCTGGTAGCCGGTGACCCGCTTGCGCGGGTCGCCGACACGATGAACATCATCGCGGTGGTACGGAACGGTCGCTTTTACAGCCTGGTCAGTCTGCTGGAACGGGCCGAGGCGGCTGCGGGCGTCGAATAATTTGACAAATAATTTCGGCCAGTGGTGGCGGGTAAGGATTTTGTGGCAACTGGACATAAGATTCCGTTGCATTCCGGCTAATCCGCAAATCCAGGGTTTGTCCGTCCGCAAAAAATTATGATCTTATTCAACAGTTTATAAGTTACTGTTTTTCAAACGAAAATACTGCGTCGCAGCATTTCGTCGAATTACCTTACACATTGCGAAGCCAACTTAAGCCTGCTTGTTATCCATCGTCGTAAGTACCTGATAATTATATATTTATCACCGTCTGGCATAGCTCTTGCTTTATAAATCCTGCCCAAGCGAAGTGTAACTGCAACCGGCAACCGGAAAATCGATACAAACAGGATTTAGACGCCAGAAGAACAATAATAAAAACAATAAGAAGATCCAGATCCAATAACAATAATATGTGTGTATCTGGTAGCCGAATGAACAGTTACCTCTTTTAAAAAAAGAGAAATTAGCCCCGCCGTCAAACGCGGGGCTTTTTATTTCTGGGTCGGATAACCGAACAGGCACTTTGATGAGCTCTGCCGGTCCATACTGTCTTCCCGGATTTACCACGGCGGATCGATCATGATGAGAAACGAATGCAGTCTCCTGCCGGC
This sequence comes from uncultured Woeseiaceae bacterium, assembly GCA_964465665.1. Taxonomy (GTDB): domain Bacteria; phylum Pseudomonadota; class Gammaproteobacteria; order Steroidobacterales; family Woeseiaceae; genus JAKEGN01. The sequence goes on along the minus strand of CAYXKM010000324.1, from coordinate 25,156 downwards.
AATCGCAGCGATCCTTGTCCTTGCCTCGGCCTGCGATCGCAACACCGACGACCAGCAGCGCCCCGAGACGGCGGGTACCTCGGGAGAAATGACGGTATCTGCCGAGGAATCGGTCTATGTATTGGCACAGAACCAGCCCGCGCGCAGTGCCGGGGACAGGGAACGCGACCTGAAGCGCAAGCCCGCTGAAGTAATGCAGTTTTTCGGTATCGAGCCCGGCATGGTTGTTCTCGACCTATTTTCCGGTGGCGGTTACTACAGCGAATTGCTGAGCTACGTGGTCGGTCCGAAGGGCCGGGTCGTCGCGCATACCAATGCTCCATACATCAGTTTTGTCGGGGACGAGGCGACGGCGCGATATGCCGAAGGCCGCTTGCAGAATGTCGAGGTCCTGGTCGCTGAAAACAACGAACTCGCGCTGCCTGAAGGCGAATTTGACGCTGTCCTGTTGATTCTGTCCTACCACGATGTCTATTACACGAACCCGGAGGATGGCTGGCTGAAAATCGATGGGCCGGCGCTCCTTGCCGAGCTCTACGCGGCTATGAAGCCCGGCGCGATACTCGGCATCGTCGACCACGTTGCACAAAGCGGCTCGCCAGCGGAAACCGGCGGTACGCTGCATCGCATTGACCCGGCAATCATTCGTGCCGATATCGAGGCAGCCGGTTTCACATTCGAGGACGAGTCGCCGATATTGCGCAATCCCGAAGACGATCACTTTAAAAACGTGTTCGATGCAGACATTCGCGGGCATACCGATCAGGTCGTGCTGCGATTTCGAAAATCCGTTTGACGGCGGCCACACCTGCTGCGATCGTTACCAACAGCATCAACCCGATGGTAGCTGCAATGCGTCATTCGTCTGTGTTTCTGCTGGTGTATTTTCTCGCAGCCTGTGGCGTCGACAAGCACGCCGACTACACGGAATGGGACGTTGCAGCGCTGCAGGACGCCATGCAACGCGACGAATTGAGCGCACGTGACCTGGTTACCTATTATCTCGATCGCATCGATAGGCTCGATCGCAACGGTCCGGCTTTGCACGCCGTGATAGAACTCAATCCCGATGCCCTGCAAATTGCCGACAGCCTCGATCGCGAGCGCCGCGAATCGGGACCGCGTGGCCCGTTGCATGGCATCCCGATTCTGATCAAGGCGAATATCGACACGTCCGACCGTATGATCACATCAGCCGGATCGGCCGCGCTGGCAAACCACCGGCCGCCGGATGATGCGTTCCTGGTCACACTGCTGCGCGATGCCGGTGCCATTATCCTCGGCAAGACCAACCTGAGTGAGTGGGCAAACTTCCGCTCATCCGATTCATCCAGTGGCTGGAGCAGCCTCGGAGGCCAGACCCGCAATCCCTATGACACCGCGCGCTCTCCCTGCGGATCCTCGAGCGGATCGGCGGTCGCCGTCGCTGCGGGCATGGCGATGCTGGCCGTAGGCACGGAAACTGACGGGTCCATCATCTGCCCATCCGGCATGAACGGTATTGTCGGCATCAAGCCGACACTCGGACTGGTCAGCCGCAACGGCATCATCCCTATTGCTCACAGCCAGGACACTGCCGGCCCTATGGCAACCAATGTCCGGGACGCGGCGACGCTACTCAATGTGCTTGCAGCAATCGATCCGGACGACCCTGTATCGGCAGGGCGTCCTGGCGCCGTCACGGATTACACAGCGCACCTGAGTGCGGACGTACTCAACGGCAAACGTATCGGTGTGCTGCGCAGCCATTCCGGTGCCGGCGAAGACGGTCGTATCGACAGAATTGTCGAAGAAAGCATCGCGACGCTGCGTTCGGGGGGCGCCGAGATTATCGATCCGATCGAGATCGACAGCACCGGAGCAGGCGACGCAGAGTACGAAGTACTGTTGTACGAGTTCAAGGCCGACCTGAACGAATACCTGCGCGGATCCGGAGCAAGCCACGGCAGTTTGCGCGACATCATTGCCTTCAATGATGAGCATGCTGATACCGTCATGCCGATTTTCGGCCAGGATATTTTCCTTGAGGCCGAGAGCAAGGGACCATTGACGGACGAGCAATACAATGCGGCGCTTGCAGAAAGCAAGAGAATCATGAGCGATGGAATCGACAGGGCGCTCGGCGAACACCGGCTCGACGCGCTCATCGCACCTTCCAACGGCCCTGCGTGGATGATCGACCATGTCAACGGAGACAACTTCAGCGTCGGGAGTTCCTCATTCGCCGCCATTTCCGGCTATGCGGCCGTCACCGTGCCGGCTGGATTCATATCCGGATTGCCGGTCGGCCTGTCGTTCATCGGCGGCCCGTTCAGCGAGAAGCGACTTATCGAGATTGCGTACGCCTTTGAGCAGGCCGGCAAGATCCGAATTCCGCCGAAGCTGGAGCTGGTCCGCGAAGCTCAATCGAAGCGATAGCGGCCGAAACTGCGACACGGTCGACGGCACCGTCAGTCCGGAAACGATCTAATCGCAACCGGATTAACCACCAGACCGCCCGTGATCGCATGTTCAAAGCCATTCGCATCGGCATTCTTCTGCTGATCCTGTTTTTTGTGGCCGTCAGTACCTGGCTGACACAAGCGCGAAGTACGGACTGGAACAACACGTTATGGGTCAAGGTCTACCCCATCAACGCCGATGGCAGCGAAGTTGCCGCTCTCTATATCGACAGCCTGGTGGAATCCGATTTCTCGGGTATCGAGGAATTCATTGCACGCGAGATACGCAGGTTCGGTCATGAACTCGAGCGCCCCTTGCGCATGGAACTGGGGCGCGAGATCAGAGAGCAACCGCCTGCCCTGATTTCAGGACGCTCGATGCCTCAGGTCATGCTCTGGAGCATGAGGCTGCGCTGGTGGGCTGGGGGCATTACATCGGATCAGGATGACCCGCCACCAGATGTACGGATTTTCGTGCGATATCACTCGCCGAAAGCGGACTTCGTGCTCGAAAATTCCGTCGGCATGCAAAAAGGAATGGTCGGCATCGTCAACGCCTTTGCCGACCGGCGGCAGGCGGGAACGAACAACGTAATCATTGCTCACGAGTTCCTGCACACACTGGGAGCTACTGACAAATACGATCCGGCGAGCGGCATCCCCGTTTTTCCGCACGGCTATGCGGATCCCGACCGGCAACCGCTCTACCCGCAGCAACGCGCGGAAATTATGGGCGGACGGATCGCGGTGTCCGAAATTGACGCGATCGTTCCCAAAAGTCTCCGGTACGTCATTATCGGTGTGGAAACCGCCGGAGAGATCCGGCTTGTGCGCAAATGACCGCAGCCGAACCAATGGAGCCCGCAAGCTGATACGCTTTGCCCATGAAAACGTCACTACAGCATGCCCTTGGTTGTGAGCACCTCGACATCGCCGTGCCCGGCCGTTCGCTGGTGTCGAACCTGCACTTTTCCATCGCGCAAGGCGAATTTCTGGCCGTGCTGGGACAGAACGGCAGCGGCAAGTCACTGACACTTCACACACTGGCGGGATTGCGCGCCGCTGCCGGCGGCAAAGTCTTGCTGCAAGGTGCTCTGCTGGAATCATCCAGCCGAAAATCCATGGCGAAGCGCCTGGCTTTGCTTCCACAGCACACCGAGGACATTTTCCCGTCGACGGTCATCGACACGGTTCTGATCGGCAGGCATCCGCACATCAGCCGCTTTCGCTGGGAATCCGACGCCGATCGCCGGATTGCGCACGATGCCTTGCAAGCGGTCGACCTCGAGGCGCTTGCCGATCGCGACCTCGCTACCCTATCCGGCGGCGAACGGCAACGCGTCGCTGTTGCACAGGTCCTGGCGCAGTGCCCTGATGTGTACCTGCTTGACGAACCAAGCAATCAGCTCGACCCGCAGCATCAGCTCTCCGTTCTGCGCCTGTTTCGCGAGCGTTCGCGAGCCGGGCACGCGGTGATTGCGAGCCTGCACGATATAAACCTGGCCGCGCGATTTGCCGACCACTGTCTGCTGCTTTTCGGAGACGGCCGATGGCTGCTTGGGGAAACCTGCTCGGTCCTCAACACTGCCAACCTGAGCGAACTTTATGCGACTCCGATCGAATCGGTCCCGTGGCATGACCGTGAACTGTTTGTCACAAGCGGCGACCCTTGCCTTCCCGGGTCGATCAACTGACGAAACCCCTGAGGACTTTGAGGTAAGTGGCGTGCAACGCGGGTGTCGACGCCAGCACGGATCGGGTTTGCAGGTCCGGAGGTCTGCCGTTCAGATCGGTAAAAATGCCGCCGGCCTCGGTCACGATCACCGCCAGCGCGGCTATGTCCAGGACGTTGACGTCGGATTCGATGACCGCTTCGATTTTTCCGCAAGCGAGCAGATGGTAATGATAGAAATCACCATAACCCCTGGTGCGGTCAGCCGACGCAACGATGCCGCGCAGCGCCTCCCATCCGGATCCGGAAGCCAGAGATCGCAGATTGCCGGTTGATACCGTAGCACGCTGCGGATCGTCGACATCGCTCACACGGATTCTCGATCCGTTCAGCCATGCGCCGTGGCCTTTTTCGGCCCAGGCGAGTTCGTCGAACATGGTGCCGCTGGAGACGCCAAGAACCAACTCGCCATCCTTCATCAGGGCGATCTGGGTCGAAAAAAAAGGGTACTGGCGGACAAAGCCTTTGGTGCCATCGATTGGGTCCACCAGCCAATGGCAGTTCGACTGAACACCGCTGCGGCCGGTTTCTTCGCCGAAGAATCCGTGCTCGGGAAATGCGCCAAGGATGATCCGGCGTATCTCGTTTTCGCATTCGATATCCGCCTGAGTGACCGGAGTCCGGTCTGCCTTGGTCGTGACGGTGAAATTGCCCTTGAAGTAGCGGCGGCTGATTCCGGCTGCTACACCGGCCGCCTGAAGCGCAACGTCAAGTTCCTTCGATCTTGCAGATTCCACTGATTTCAACCGGGTCACTCCGGGCAAACTCCGCGATGCCGGAGACTATTACCGCTTCGCCGGCGCTCACACAAGTGAATGCGATGTGTGATTTGCCGGGCTCCCCGGCCTCCGGCTGGACACCGCACCGGATTGCACGGCAAAGTAGCAGCCGTTTTTCACGATTCCTCGCACAGGGACCCGGGATAATGGGCAATCGCTTGAGCAAGATCTACACGCGCACCGGCGATGACGGCACGACCGGCCTCGGCGACGGGACCCGGGTCGACAAGGACAGCGCCCGGGTCGAAGCCTACGGCACGGTCGACGAAGCCAACTGTGCCATCGGCATGGTATTGGCGGTCGAGTACGTCGCGGCCCCGATCCGGCGTTGCCTTACGGAGGTACAGCACGATCTCTTCGATCTGGGCGGCGAGCTGTGCATTCCGGGACACGTTGCTATCGGGCAGGAATTCATCGACCGGCTCGAGAACGAACTCGATGCATTCAATGCCGAACTGCCGCCCCTGAAGGATTTCATCCTGCCGGGGGGCGGAACTGCAGCAGCCGCCTGTCACCTTGCCCGAACGATAGTGAGACGTGCGGAACGGCGCTGCAGCAGCCTGAAAAAACAGGAGCATGTCCGGGACGAAGTGATTCGGTATCTGAACCGGCTCTCCGACCTGCTTTTCGTGATTGCACGATGCCTGGCACGAGCGGAGACCGGGCAGGAGGTACTCTGGGACCGTAAGCGCCTCGTATGAATGTACGCTTGCGGCCGACTCACGACCGGCCGTAGCCGCTGCCGGCATTCACGCCGGGTTACACTGATTTCCTCATCAGTACGGCACTATCGGGACACAAAGCGGAGAATTCCACGGTCTCGCGTATCGCCGCAGGCGCCAGCTCACGGCCGACGGCACGAAAGCCGTGGGTCTCGAAGTATCGCGCAGCATCCGTTGTGAGCAACCACAGTTCGCGCACCCCCATTTCGGTGGCGATGCGCTCTACCGCCTGCACCAGCTTCGAGCCGCAGCCGGCAGATCGGGCGGATTTTGAGACAGCCAGTGATCGCAACAGACCGACTTCGTCGAAGACCTGCAACCCGATACTGCCGATCAGCGTTTCGCGTGGCAGCGAACCCCGTGTCGCGACCGTGAACCCGGACATCGAATCCGCATCGAGATCCGCAACCGGCAAACCGGCGTCGGCGAGCAACGCAGCCACGGCCGGCCAGTCCCCGTGTCGTCCCGGGCGAAACGTGAGCGTTGCTGACGGATTCGTCACCGGTGTCCTGCGCCTCCGCCGCGATTCTGCCGCGCCTTATGCAGCGCAGTACACATCGCATCGGCTGCCACCAGCAGGCGTGGCGTTGCTCGCCCCAGTTCCGAGGCGGGCAGCAGAAACTGGTTGCCGTAGCGATTCGCCGCAATCTGCGGCCAGCGTTGCCATTCGTCGAAAATATCGGCTTGCCCCGTATCGGCAGCCAGCAGAACTTCCGGATCTCTTTGAATGACCGCCTCGACAGCGATCATGGGAGCCAGGTCTGCGAGATCCGAGAAAATATTGCTGCCTCCGCACAAGCCGATCAGCTCGCTGATGTAGTGATCGGCGTTGACAGTGTAAAGCGGGTGCATCGACACCTGGTAAAACACCCGGATCGGCGGAGCGTTCGCATGATTCCGGCGCCTTTCGGCCATTCCGTCGCGATACGCCTGGGCCAGTGTGCGGGCTTCTGACATACGGTTTGTCACTTCCCCGACCTGCAGCAATGCGCTGGCAACATCGTCCAGATGTCGAGTGCGAATCACTTCCATGCGAAAGCCCGCAGCCCGCAGGTCGTCGATGACATGAACGGGGGTTCCGCTTTCCCACGCAAGCAATACATCGGGACGCAGCAGCTCCAGCAGTTCGCGGTCCGTGACGAATGCATCACTCACTACCGGTAACTGCAACGCGGCCTCCGGAAAATCGGTAAACGAACTCACCCCGACCAGCATGTCGCCGGCGCCTACTGCATAGACGAGTTCCGCGAGATGTGGCGCGAGCGTAACGATGCGCAATTCTGCGTTTGCGCTGTTCGGCCGCGAAGTCTCGACCTTCGGATCAGGATCGCATGAGACCAGGAAAATCAGCAGTGCCGTGATCGCGGCACATCGCTTCATTGGGACCAGCCGTATAGTGTCATCGCAGCAATGACCGCGGCCCAGATAATCAGCAATCGCAGCAACATTCCCTTGACGACTGCTGCGCCTCGTATCGCCCGTTGTTCGTCGGTTTCGTCGGCCTTGCGATGCAGCGCCAAAGCACCGGATCCTACCCGCGCAAGCAGGGCTTCGCTTTGCTCACTTTGACTGAGCGATTCGTGGCTGGGACGAGACCGCCATGCGGTCAGCGCAGCGTCGAAACTGCCGGCCAGCGCGAAACCTATTGCGGTCAGCCGGGCCGGCAACCATGCAAGCCAGCCGTGCAGCATTCGGGCAGCGTCCGGCAACCTTTGCGGCCGGGTGGTCCGAGCCAGCCGGGCCTCGTTGAATACCGCTCGCCGCCGGATCAGGTCCGTCACCCTGTAGGACCAGGCGCCGAAAGGGCCCAGCAGCACGAACCAGAAAATGACTGCGAACAGTCTATTGCTCGCCTGCACACAGGCCGCTTCCTCGACCAGCTGAATACGGGCCTCGCTGTCCTTCGGCATGTCCTTTTCCGTCAGGGCTTTGGTCGTCTTGCGGATTTCCTCACCGTCGCCGGACTGCAAAGCCTTTATGTATTCATCGATGTCCTCGCCGACATCTTTTGGCCCCAGCGAAAAAAACAGCACCAGGATGGCGAGAATCATGTACGGGTATCCGTGAAGACTGTCGCCTGCGACCAAAACCACGAGAAACACGGGAAACACCAGCAGGCATGCCAGTACCAGTACCGACAGCAGAGCCGGCACGGCGCTGAATCTCGCGGCCAGGCGAAACCCCGCATCGATCAGCTTGTCCAGCCAGCGCAACTCGCGCAAATGAAACAGCTGTGTGGCCAGCCGCTCGATGAGGAGTCCGATCAGTAAGGCTATTAGTTTCATTGTGTCTTTGCTACGAGGCCGGATGCCCAATCAGCGGGCCACGCCATCATACAAGCGCAGCCAGTCGAAAGCAGGACCCGGATCGGACTTTCTTCCCGGGGAAATATCGCAATGCCCGGCAATTTCGCGAATCGAAAGCGCCGGATACGCGGCGCAGATGGCACGAATTACCCCGGCAAGCTGCCGGTACTGAACATCGGTGTAGCTTTCTTCGTCGCTACCCTCAAGTTCGATGCCCAGGGAAAAATCATTGCAGCGCGTACGCCCGCGAAATCGGGAGTCCCCTGCATGCCAGGCGCGACGGTGAAAGGGAACGAACTGCATCACCGTACCGTCGCGCCGAATCAACAGGTGCGTCGATACCTGCAAGCCGCGAATTTGCTGGAAATACGGGTGCGCATTCCAGTCCAGGCAATTGGTGAACAGCTGCTCGATTTCCGGCCCGCCATAGCGACCGGGCGGCAGGCTGATGCCGTGTATCACGACCAGCTCGGGCTCGCAGCCCTCCGGACGGTCGTCCTGATTTGGCGACAGGCAAAGGACAGCGGGTTCGATCAGGCCCGTTTCCGGACTCACGTGAAAGGTCCCTTGCCGCTTTTTTCCCATGATGCCGATTCCGCCCAGCGCGGAAGTGGATGCACTTGCCGCAGTTACCCGGCCAATTTTGACACAGGCGGTGCGAAAATTGCCTAATGAGGCGATGTCGAGCTTCAGAATATTTGTGCCCGCACCGATACGATCCGGTGATGATCTGTGGCTGGACGGCGAACGAGCGCACTACCTCACTCGTGTATTGAGAGTCCGCAGCGGCGATACCATCGTTGTGTTCGACGGACGCGCCGGCGAGTATCCGGCCGTCATCGGGGAGATCGATCGACAACGCGTGCAATTGCGGCCCGGCCCACTTTCGTCGCGCGACGTCGAATCGCCGCTTTCGATCCGGCTGATACAGGGGATTTCGCGTGGCGAGCGCATGGATTTCGTCATACAGAAAGCAACGGAGCTCGGCGTGCAGCAAATTTCACCCGTGCACACCGCATATTCCGTGGTCCGGCTCAGGGACGATCGCGCCGGGAAAAGAATCGGGCATTGGCAGCGCATTGCCCAGGGTGCGTGCGAACAGTGTGGACGAAACATCGTTCCTGTCATCGATGCGGCAGCGGACCTCGAGGAAGTACTTGCGGAATCTGTTCGCGGCTCGCGCCTGATATTGCAGGCGGGCAGCGGAGAACCTGTCGGCAATCTGCAGCGAATCGACGACTCACTGACCTTGCTGATAGGCCCGGAAGGAGGTCTGAACGAGGCGGAGATTGCGCTCGCGATAAGCTGCGGGTTTCAGCCGGTGTCGCTGGGACCGCGGATCCTGCGTACCGAAACCGCGGCGCTCGCCGCTGTTGCCGTACTACAGTCACGATTCGGGGATCTGAGGCGGCTTGCCGACTGATGCATGCAGGTGCGCGTCAGGCTTGCAAGGATTCCTCAGCAATCATCGACTCGATCTTTCCGAGGTCCGGAATGAGCGGATACTCATTGATCATCCGGACTTTGCAAAGGACCGGGGCCGCAGCGGGCCAGCCGTCGGTGGAATCGAGGCGCAATACCTGGCGATTGACCCGCACCAGCTGCGGAAATCCCTGCGTCAGAACTCCAAAGTGGCCGCTTTTCAATTTCGCGATGGTCGAATAGAAGACGACTATCCGGGTTCGCCCTGTCGTCGCAGGAATGTCCTTGCCGATCATGCCCTCGAAAGATACGACGGGCAGCGCCCGGCCGTTCCAGTTGACGGTACCAACCATCCATGCCTGCCCTCCCTGGGCGACGTCGGATTTCCCGAACCGCACGACCTCCGCTACGCAGGCGCGCGGCACGATGAGGCGGTCTTCGGCCAGCGGTATGAGCAGACTGTACAGTTCTTCAGATTCGTCACTCATCCCAACGAGATTCCTCGTTCTTCGAGCAGGCGTTGAATGGAATCCAGCAACCGCGCGTCCTGGTAGGGCTTGCCGAGGTAGTCGTTGACTCCGATTTCTATTGCTCTTGCGCGATGTTTATCGCCGACGCGTGACGTGATCATGATGATCGGGACATCCGAGACACGTTCGTCGTTGCGCACGTGCTTCGCAAACTCGTAACCGTCCATGCGCGGCATCTCGATATCGAGAAGAATAATGTCAGGTTTGGTTTCCGACAGCGTACTGATTGCATCGAGCCCGTCCTTCGCTGTGACCACACGCATGCCGTTGCGTTGCAGGAAACGTTCCATGACGCGCCTTACGGTGATCGAATCGTCGACGACCAGTGCAAGCGGTCGCTGGTCGGTCGGTGCCGGCGCTGTCTTTTTCAGTTCGACGACCGGCGCGCCCTGCCGAACGAGTGCATTGATATCCAGAATCAGCACGATGCGCCCATCGCCGAGAATTGTCGCCCCGGAAATTCCGCGAATGCTTGAAAGCTGCGGCCCGAGTGACTTGACCACTATTTCCTGGCTAGCAATCATCTCGTCGGTCAGCAACGCCGCCGAGTGGTCACCGGCCCGCACCAGGATTACAGGTACGAAACTGTCGTCTTCCGGCAGTTTTGCCGATTGTCCGCCGAGGTACATGCCCAGGTGGCGAAACCGGTAGGTCTGTTCGCCGTACTCGTAGCTGGGCTCACTCTGGCTCAGCATGCGCTCGAGGTCGGCACGGGATATCCGGGCAACGCCCTCGACGGTCGGCAACGGCAATGCGTATATCTCTTCCCCGGTGCGTACGATCAGCGCCTGGGTTATTGCGAGGGTAAACGGCAGGCGAATAGTAAAATTCGTCCCCTGGCCCGTCACCGACGAAATTTGCAGCGACCCTCCGAGCTTCTTGATCTCGTTGGCCACAACGTCCATGCCGACGCCACGCCCGGCCGTCTGGGTAACGCTGCTTGCCGTGCTGAATCCAGGGGTAAGGATCAGCTGCATTATTTCCTCGTCAGAAACCTTGCTGTCGGCTTTCAACAAGCCCTTCTCGAACGCCTTTCGGCGAATTGCCGACACGTTCAGGCCGCCACCATCGTCGGCAACGTCGATGACCATTTCAGCGCCTTCACGATGAAGCCGTATCGTTATGCGTCCGGTCGCCGGTTTGCCAGCTGCCTGTCTCGCTTCCGGTTTCTCGATGCCGTGGACAACGGCGTTGCGCATCATGTGCTCGAACGGCGGCAACATCTTGTCGAGCACCTGCCGGTCGAGTTCTCCCGATGCTCCCTCGACGGCAAGTTCCGCGCGCTTGCCAGACTCCACCGCAGCCTGCCGGACCAGCCGCGTGAGCCTCGGCACGTGACGCTGAAAGGGCACCATGCGCGTGCGCATGAGGCCGTCCTGCAGCTCTGCCGTCACGCGCTGCTGCTGCACCAGCAGAGTTTCTGCTTCGGATATCTGACCGCGCAACAGATCCTTGATGCTGTGCAGATCGTTTGTCGACTCCGCTAAAGCCCGCGACAACTGCTGGATGTTCGAGTATCGATCCAGCTCCAGCGGGTCGAAATCCTGGGCGACCAGGGTTTCCTGGTGCCCGTGCATGATCTGCGCTTCAGTCTCCATCTCCAGCTTGCGCAGCTGGTCCCGGAGCCGGGCTACGGTCTGTTCGAGCTCCTCGACGTGAAATTCGAACGTCTTGATCTGCTGGCTCAGGCGTGAATGATAAATGCTGATTTCGCCGGCGGCATTCAACAGGTCCTCAAGGAGCTCGGCATCGATACGCGCAAATTCCTGGCGCGCATCGCCGCCCCGGGAGGGCACGGGCCGGACTTCGGCCAACCCGCCCGGCTCGGGTGCCAGTGGCTCGTCGCCAGCCAACAGCACCGGTGGTTCCGGCTCGATCGGCGGAATCTTCGGCGGCCTGACCGCCGGCGATTCGGGTTTCTCCTCCGGCCGTCTCGGTTGCGGTGGTTCCCGCATTGCCGGCGGCGCCGGTGGTACCTCTGCTTTGGGCGGTTCATCCACGATAACCATGCTGACCGTGTCTTCCGGCTCGATCGTGAATTCGACGGATACGGATTCCGCGGTATCCAGGTCCTGTACGACTTTCGGCGGTACCACAACCTTTGCGACCAGCGTCTCGCCTGAGTTCGCTCGCCGTATCCGTGACTCGAGCTCAGGAGCGGCAACAACTTTCTTGCCCGCGATTACCGTGTCGCGCATGCGGTGCAGCTCGTCGATACTTTGTTGCAGCAGTTCGTCCACTTTCGGCCCGGCCTGAACCCTGCCGTCGTCGATATTGATGAGCAGCGCCTCCAGCTCATGGCTCAGGTTGCCCATCGCTGTGATACCCGACATTCGCGCACCGCCCTTCAGCGTATGCAAATGACGTTTAAGTTCCTCGACGTGCTGCCGCTCATTCTTGTTCTTGCTCCAGGAGACCAGAGCCTGGTCAGCAGCCTCCAGCAGTTCCGCCGCCTCCTCCGAAAAAATTGCAGCAATCTCGGCGTCGTAACCTGCTTCTTCGCCTGCCTCTTCCGCCGGCTCGACTCCTACCGCATCCTCCGGCTCTGAGTCCTGCTCCGGCGTCCGCATCGGCAGGACAGCGTTGGTCAGCCTGCTCATGTGCTCGATGAGCACTACGAAGTCACTGCGATTCCGCTCCGCTTTGTTGATATCCGCGACGATAGTCGTTATTGCTTTTGCTGCCGCCTTGATTGCATCGACACCGGATTGCATGAAACCGACCTTGTGATCGTAAACGCGGCGGACGAACCGGTTCAGCGCGCCGGCAACAGCGACGCCACGCTCGACATTTGCCATGTTTGCACTGCCATGCAATGTATGGCACGCGCGATACAACTTGTCGGTGACATGAAATGGTGGCCGGTGGCCCTGGCAGGCTTCGATGTAGTCCTTGATGACCTTCAGGTGTCCCGCAGTCTCCTTCGCAAAAATATCCAGCAGGACCGGATCCATTTCCAGCGCAGGCGGCTCTTCCGCTTTGACCTCCGGTCTTGCCGCAGCGATGGGCACTACCGCAGCATTCGGATCGCCATCTGCGAACGCGTTGGCGCGGGCCATGATGAGGTTGATGTCCGAGGACGGTTCGGTACCTACCTCAAGCTGCTCGACAAGTTCCGGAACAACCGCCGCAGCCTGCTGTATGAAACTGACCATCGGCGGAGTTCTTGCAAGCGTGTGATTGATCAGCTTGTTCAACAGACTCTCGATCGCCCAGCAATACTCGCCGATTCGTTCGGCGCCGACCATGCGGCCACTGCCCTTCAGTGTATGAAACGAGCGCCGGACGGTTATCAGCGTTTCCATGTCATCAGGCGCTTCCGCCCACTGCGGAAGATTGCGTTTGATTGAAACGATTTCTTCCTTGGCTTCCTCGATGAAAAGTTCTAATAGCTCCGGGTCCAGGTGCTCGGCGGTACGAGCGACAACCTGCATCGGCATGGCCTCGGTCGCCTGCATTTTCCCGGCTGCCGGTTGCATGGCTGCGCCGAGTTCGGCACGGGACACTTTCAGGGTTTGTGATGCCGGAGATTCTTCGGTCTTGTCCTTCTTCAACCGGGTTTCCAGGTCACGTAGGACTGCGAGGCAGGCTTCGGCGTTGTCGAGCATGTACCACGGCTCGCGGCGGCCCGCCTTTACTGTCTCCATGTAGTACTCGATGCTGACGATAGCATCAGCCAGCCGGTCCGTTTCTTTCTGTGTCAGCCGGCGCGGGCCGGACCCTCGCAATGAGAGCACCAGCAGGTTGCCGACGCGATCGACAACTTCCATCGCCCGTGTCTTGTTCAGCATCATCAGGCCGGCCTTGATGCCGCGTATGAGAGCGGGAATCGCATCGAGGCCCTGGGAATCTCCCGGTGAAGCCAGGCTCTGGCTGAACGTCTCCTTTATTCGAGCCAGATTGATGATGCTTTCGCGCATCACTGCTTCGGCCACCTCGGTGTACTCGGGATCCTCCGGTTCGACTGCCTTGCCGTCGGGTCCCGGTGGCAACGGTTCCTCGGGGGCAATCAATCGCAGCAGTTGCCGGTCGAGTCGGTCTTCAACCTTCAGAAGGGTGGAGGCGATTTCGATAATGGTCTGTTCCCTGGCAACACCGCCGCGCTGCACGATCGCCTTCAGTGATTCAATTTCTGTTTCGATGTCGCCGCGCAGTTCGCCCAGGCCGAGCACTCCCAGCGTGTCACTGATTTTCTTCAGCATGTCGAGTTGCGGCACCAGCTCGGACGATTTGTTCATGCCAGTGCGAACATAGATATCCAGCACATCCTTGACGCGGGCAAGATCCTCCTTGATTGCAGATCCGACCGTCTGCATGAGCTTGACGCTGGGTGCCGAGAGTTTTTCCCGGGCATGTTCGACCTGTTCATCGCCGGGCAGCAGGTCGGACAGATTGAACGCCGCACGAATCTCACTGATTCGCTCACCCGCGTTGCCTGATCGGGCGACGTAGTACAACAGGTTGTTCAGCAGATCGGTTACCGAATGCTCGTCGAAGACGCCGGTGCCCTTGTCTATCATGAGTTTCATCTGCCGATCGGCCTGGCCCAGAAGCCGCTTCAGTGCAACCGAAGTCTCCAGGCCGCCGTTCTGCAGCGATTCGAGAACGCCGCCTATCACCCACCAAAGCTGGAACATGTCGTCACGATTGGCAGACTGCTGCAGCGCCGCGGCAACATGGCTCAGTGTCTTTAGATGTCGGGCCGAGTCACCGCCCTTGATCCACCCGAGTAGCGCCAGCTGAAACCTGGGTCGCAATTTCGTTGCTACGAATATCGGGTCCTCGCCGCTTGCGTCGCGCTGCCTGCCGCCCGGCGTCTTTCGGTTGGGTGAAAGGTTTAGCAGCAGCAGCGTGCCTTCGGACAGTAGCGGCCGGCCGCGCGCCGCGCGCAGGTCATTGAGCATCGGCAGCAGAACGAGAGCAATATCGCGACCGCCGCTGATCAGTCGTTCTATGTATATCGGCAACTGCACCATAGCGCGAGTCAGAGCCTCGAGACCGTCTTCCCGCCCCTTGCCGGCGCGCAGATTGGCCAGGTAATTGCAAACCTCGTCCATTTCCTCCGCGAGCAATGCGGCGCCGTAGGTCTCGGTGATTTTGAGAGCACCGGCAACCTGGTGCAGCAATTGCCCGCTGCGCACCAGCGCAGCGGAGCCGCCACGACCGTCGACGCAGTCTTCGAGGGCGAGGTGTGCGTTGCGAATGGTTTCCATCAGCTCATGGCTGATAACGGCGAGCGCCATCGCCGGGGATTCGATGCCCCCGCCGATTTCGCGTCGCTGTTCCTGGATACCGGTGTCGCTGCTCATTGTTCCTTGCCGCAGATTTCGAATGCTGTGGACGGGCACCAGCTAGCCGGCCGCCTGATCCCGTGACTGCGGAGATTTCGCCTTCGGCGCCTGCGGCCGCGACACGGCAGAAGCAAGCGGAGTGGCCTGCAGCGCCGAATTCGGCAACGTAAAACCGGCAACGGTCTTGCGCAGTTGCGACGCCAGTTCGGACAGCTTGGAAATGGACGCAGCAGTTGCAGCTGTCGCCTTGCTGGTCTGCTCACTGATTTCCTTGAGCTTGGTGGTCCTTCTGGTCACGTCTGCAGCGGAACCTGCCTGCTGCCGCGCCGATCCGGATATGTTCTGTACGAGATTCGCAATCTGGTTCGATACCTGTTCGATTTCATCCAGCGCGGCACCGGCGTTTTCTGCAAGCAGTGCGCCACCGACAACGTCGGTCGTACTGCGCTCCATGGAGACCACGGCTTCATTGGTATCGGCCTGGATTGTCCGTACGAGGACCTCGATTTGCTTCGTGGCATTGGTCGATCGCTCGGCCAGTCTCTGAACCTCGTCCGCAACCACCGCGAATCCGCGACCCGCTTCGCCAGCCATCGACGCCTGGATCGAGGCATTCAATGCAAGGATGTTCGTTTGCTCAGCAATATCATTGATCAACTCGACTATATTGCCAATTTCCTGCGAGCTTTCGCCGAGGCGCTTGATTCGCTTCGAGGTGTCCTGAATGGTTTCCCGGATCGCATTCATTCCATCGATGGTACGGCGCACCGCCGCGCCACCCTTGTGCGCCACTTCCACCGAATGCCGCGCCACGTCGGACGATCGTTCGGCATTGCCAGAGACTTCCTCGATCGATGCCGCCATCGATACGATCGAGCCGGATGCTGCGGCGATTTCCCGGCCCTGATTCTCGGCTGCGCGTTTCATATGTACGGCGGTGCCTTCAGTCTGTTTTGCCGCCGAATCGACCATGATCGCCGTTTCATTGATGGTTGCGACCAGTTCGCGCAGTTTTTCGATCGCGTAGTTGATCGAGTCTGCGATCGCCCCCGTAATATCCTCGGTAACGGTAGCTTCGACAGTCAGGTCACCGTCGGCGAGACTGCCCAGCTCATCGAGCAAACGAAGAATGGCCTGCTGGTTGCGCTCGTTCTGCTCGGACTGTTCTCTCGATGTTCTCTCGTACACCTTTGACCTGGCGTACAGCGCGGCAAGCCCGGCGAGCAACAACAGTGCTGCTGCGAGCAGGCTGACAGGCAGCCACGGACTCGCAATAAGACCGCCCGACCCCGCATCGCTTTCGTCAGCGAAAGCCCCGTCCAGCAGTGTGCCCGCAGTTTCTGACAGCCCTTCGAGGCCGACCCGGATATCGCTGATGCCGGCGGCTGCCTGGACGGCAAGGTTGACCTGCTGCTCGATATCCGACAGCAGTCCGGTGACCGGCACCAGTGACGCTTCGCGTGTCGCTGCATCCAGGGCACGGACGTCAAGCTCACTCGCGACCCCGGACAATGCATTCGTGACCTGGCGCATCCATGCGATGTCCGCTGCCAGCGTGCTTGCGGTGGCTTCCGGATCGGCGCTGACCATCAGGCCCTGCAGAACCTGCTCGAGCTTGGCTCCCCGTTGCTGAAATTGCTGCACTATGGCGGTACTCGCTGAATGATCATGCAGGGCATCCGATGCGATAAGCATCTGCAGCATGTGTTCGCTGACGAAAACCTGCGCGTTGCCGATCGCTTCGATTTCGGTACGCTTCTGCAACAGGGTTCCGGCATTTTGCTCCAGATCACGCCAGGCGCCAGAGCCACCGGGCAATCCGCCGACAGCGGCCGCGTCGCGCAACTCGGCAAGCCGATTGACGCTGGCATCCAGGCGTTGCAATGCGCCGGTTTCGCCGTTGACAGCGTCATTCGCGTAACGCGGAATCGCCTGCGACAGCGCGGCGAGTTCAGCCGTTCCGGATCCGGACGAGCTGGTGCGCCCGACCTGCAGGTAGACAATGCCGGCTGTAATCACAAGCAGCGCCGCGAGCAGTGACGCCAGAACCGAATACGCAGAGTAAGATTTGCTTTTGTTGGCCATAGCTTTTCAACAATTCAGTTGATCTTGATGGTTAGCCGCGTCATTCCGCGGCCGCTTGTAAAAACGTGTTGCTTTCGATCAGGTCGTACAATCCAAATATCGGCCAGACGTCCTGACCACGCTGATACGCACCGCTCAGGAAGCGATCGCATCGAATGGCTGTCTGTGGCCAGGATTTGGTGAATTCGCTGTCGGTGAATCGACGGAATCCCAGAACCTCGTCAACCACCAGCCCGGCAGGAATTTCGCGATGGTTGACGGAGATGACTCGTGTAATCCGGCGCATCGAAGTGCGGCCGCTGCCAAACATCATCTTGACGTCGATCAAAGGCAACAAATGGCCACGCAGATTTGCGATACCGAGCACCCAGCGTTTGGCACCGGGCACCCGGGTCATCGCTTCGGGCAACATCAGCACTTCGCGAACCTGATTCCGGTTCGCGACAAATTGTTCCTGGCCGATGCGAAATCCAATGCCGACCCATTCGGCCGGCAGCGCTCCCGAACCCTTGCCTGCAACAGCTACGCGGCTGCGGTGCTCCAGCTCCTTCAGCAAATCGAACGGCTGTTCGACCAGCGCTCTCAGGTCCGATACTTCACTCATTCAATCGGCCATTACCGCGTTGATCTTTGCGACCAGCTGCTTTTCTGTCACCGGCTTGACCAGGTACTCCACCGCCCCTTGCCGCATGCCCCAGATCTTGTCCGTCTCCTGGTCCTTGGAAGTTATCATGATGACCGGGATTGCGGACGTCTTCGGATCGTGAGTCAGTTTGCGAGTCGCCTGGAAACCGTTCATACCGGGCATGACCACATCCATCAGTATGCAATCGGGTCTGGACGCCTGCGCCTGGCGAATGCCTTCTTCGCCACTGTCTGCGACTATTGTCTTAAAGCCACTCTTTTCCAGCATGTTCTGGAACAGGTGCAGCTCGGTCGGTGAGTCGTCAATTATCAGAATCACTGCCATGGTAGTTCCTAATTGATCTGACTGGAGATGGCGCCAAGTAACTCGTCTTTGGTGAAGGGCTTGGTCAGGTACTGTTCGGATCCGACAATCCGTCCGCGGGCGCGATCGAACAGGCCATCCTTGCTCGAGAGCATGATGACTGGCGTGTCCTTGAAAACCTTGTTGTGCTTGATCAGCGAACAGGTCTGATAGCCGTCCAGCCGCGGCATCATGATATCCACGAATATCAGGTCCGGCTGATGATCGGCGATCTTGGAAAGCGCGTCGAAGCCGTCGATCGCTGTGAACACCTGACATCCCTCCTTGGTAAGCAGCGTCTCGGCGGTGCGCCGTATGGTCTTGCTGTCATCCACGACAAGTATCTTCAGTCCGTTGAGACTTCGAGATGCGTTATTTGACACCGGATTTCCTCGCCCAAATGCGAATTTCTGCGAATCTTAACGGAGTTCGCGCCCCCACTCCGAATTCGTCGGTATGTCCCTAACGAGACTCCGGATTTTCATCGGAAGTGCGACTTGTACCATATTGACATAAGTGCCGCCATGACCTGCGCCACAGGCGGCAAATCCAATCAGATTATGAACTTACGCCGGCAAGTCGGGGGCAGTGCCTGAGCCGCCCTAAAGCGGCGCAAACCAGTGCTGGATAGCGACGGTGTCTTCGGTGCAGGACCGCAGTCCGGCACGGTATAGTTAGCCGCGCCAAAACGGCAGCAGGCGAACAGGGTCACGGACAACTGCAGGATCAGGGAAATGCCCGAAAAAAAACTGTCTCTCGGCGTCGTCATGGACCCGATACAAGGCATCACGACCAAAAAAGACAGCTCCTTCGCCATGCTGCTCGAGGCTCAACGTCGCGACGCCGTTGTTCATTACCTGCTGCAGGGCGATCTGAAAGTCCTACAAGGCGAAGCGCTGGCACGCTCGCGGCTGATTACCGTGCGCGATCAGCCTGCAGACTGGTTTGATCTCGGAGCCGAGAAGGAAATCCGGCTCGGTGACCTCGATGTGATCCTGATGCGAAAGGATCCGCCGTTCGATATGGAATACATCTACTCAACCTATATCCTGGAACTCGCTGAAGCTGCCGGGGCGCTGGTAATCAATCGTCCGCAAAGCCTGCGGGACATGAATGAGAAGGTCTACACGGCCTGGTTCCCGGACTGCGCGCCGGTCACGCTGATCACTCGTTCCATCGCGGAAATGAGAGCGTTTCTGAAAAGTCACGCGCGAATCGTCGTGAAACCGCTCCACGGAATGGGCGGCCGCTCCATTTTTGTGGTGGCCAGCGGCGACAACAACGCCAATGTGATCTTCGAAACACTGACCGACTACGGGCAGCGCTTCGCGATGGCGCAGGTATACATTCCCGAGATCGCGCAGGGTGACAAACGCATACTGCTGGTGGACGGCGAGCCTGTACCTTACGCACTTGCCAGAATTCCGTCCGCCGACGACAACCGCGGTAACCTGGTCATGGGGGCCGTGGGTGAAGGACGGGAGCTCAGTCAACGAGACCGCTGGATTTGCTCCAGGGTCGGCCCCGTGCTCAGGGATCGCGGGGTACTGTTCGCCGGGCTGGATGTCATCGGGGATTTCCTGACGGAGATCAATGTAACGAGCCCGACGGGCATACGCGAGCTCGACCGGCAGTTTCGGCTGAACATTGCCGGGACCCTGTTCGATGCGATCGACAGGCGCCTCAAGCGGACGCCTCGCCGCACACAGTGAATATGTGAACAAGCGACACCGGACCTGCGTCTCACTGCGAGGGCCGGCAAGGGCGTAAACTTGAGTGGCCCGGATACCGGCGAAAATAGCCGGATCAGGGAGTTTCACTGTTTTTTGCGATCTTGGCTTTAATTAGCTCCTTAAGGACTTGATTATTTTCAGGATTTCCATGTGATAATGCGGGCGTTCGGGCGCAGGATTTGAATCGCGGTATGGGAATGGCAGAAGCAGCAACGCATAGCGATGATTCCGGGTTCGGTTTCGGGCAGTTGGGACTGCATGCGGCCGCCCGTCCCGATCGCCTGCCGCCGATGTTGTTCCTGGCTGCCCTGGTTCACGGCATCCTGATCATCGGCGTCACTTTCAACGCCGTACTCGGCAACGAATTCAAGGACGCCATTTCCCTCGAGGTCACTATCGTCGCGGACCCTGACCGACGTATCGATGCGCCGGAGGAAGCCTCCTACCTCGCACAGGCCAGCCAGCACGGGGCCGGCAACACACAGGACGCGACGCGACCGAGCGCGCCGCTCAAGAGCAACTCGCCATTCGATAATCCGGGTAGCGAAGACGGCAACAGCCTGCTGGATGCGCGTACTCACGACAGGATCGCCGATCAGCTTGTTGCTACCCGCCGTGAGCAACTGCAAGAAGTCATGGACCGTCCCCGTGACCAGCCGCGACCTGAACAAAGCACAGCCATCGCACTGGAATCGGGCGCGGAGACCAGTCTTCCCTTGCCGCGCGATGACGATGCCAATCTGCGCATTCGTCACGATAATCCGCGACAGCTTCTGACCAGCGTCGATACCAAGGAATCAAACATCGCAGGCTACCTTGACCGTTGGAAGAGAAAGATCGAGACCATCGGCGTGAAGTACTTTCCGGAGAAGGGGATTTCGCAGGGCCTCGCCGGGAGCCCGACACTGGAAGTCACGATCGACGCCTCAGGCCAGCTGGGTGAGGTCATCGTGCGCAACAGTTCCGGTTCGAAGATCATCGACCAGGCGGCGCTGAACATCCTTCGCCGGGCTGCGCCTTTCGAACCGTTTCCGGAAGCCATTCGGGTCGATTTCGATCAACTGCGGTTTGCGTACAAGTGGCAGTTCACCGAGATCGGTGCCGAAACAACGGCCAGCACCAACTGACGCCGCGCATGGCTTGTGCACGGCGTGGACAGGGCTGATACTTGGTCCATGGATTTTGAGGGATCTCTCAGCAACCAACTCCTGATCGCCATGCCCGGCATGTCCGATCCCAATTTCAACAGCACTGTTACCCTGATTTGCGAGCACAACGCCGACGGCGCGCTCGGTATCGTGATCAATCGCCCGCTGAACCTGAATCTCGGCGGTTTGCTCGCGCAGCTCGACGTCAGGAATGCGAGCCGTGAGGCAGCCATGATCCCCATCATGAATGGCGGACCGGTGGCGCGCGAACGAGGCTTTGTCCTGCACGAACCGGGCGCAGTATTCGAGAGTTCAGTCGGCGTCAGCGGCGATATTCAGCTTACGCTGTCCCGCGATGTGCTGGACGCCATTGCCGCCGGACGCGGCCCGGCGAAGTCGCTGGTTGCGCTGGGGTATGCGGGCTGGGATGCCGGCCAGCTCGAATCCGAGATGCTCGACAATACCTGGCTCAGCGTCCCCGCCAGCAAGGAACTTGTTTTCGACGTGCCGTTCGCGGACCGCTGGACGTTTGCGGCACGTACGCTGGGTATCGACATCAGCCGCGTATCTACCCATGCCGGGCACGCCTGAGCACAGGCCGGAAACCATCATCGCTTTCGATTTCGGATTGCGCCGCATCGGCGTCGCAGTCGGCCAGCAGATCACAGGGTCCGCGACTGCGATCGGTGTCGTCGGAAACAGTGCTGACGGTCCTGACTGGCAGGGCATCGAGCGCATCATCGCCGACTGGCAACCCGCAAGGCTCGTTGTCGGGATTCCGACGCACCAGGACGGAACACCTTCTGATCTTACCGCCAGGGTCAGGCAATTCATGGATGGCCTGCGCCGGTTCGGCAAACCGGTCGAGGCCACCGACGAGAATTACTCCTCGAGGGAGGCCGGCCAGCTGCTGGCAGAGCAACGTGCACAAGGTCTTCGCCGCCGGGTGAGCAAGGAAAACATCGACAGCACCGCGGCGGTACTGATCGCAGAACGCTGGCTGAGTATGCCCCGGCCGGGAAATCAAAGGGAAAACAGCACAGATCTCGTATAAGATTCGCGCGCCATGTCTGTAACAGAACTATTCGAAATCGCGCCGGTCGTCGACGATGCGCGTTTGCAATTGTCCGGAACCGGTCGCTTGCGGCACCTTCTGACCCTGAACGGTTTGTCACGTTCGACACTGACTGCGCTGCTCGATCAGTCGGAAGCATTCCTGAGCCCGCTGGGCCATGCCGCGATACGCTCTCGCAGCCTTGCCGGCAAGACCGTCGCGAATCTTTTCTTCGAACCGAGCACGCGCACTCGTGCATCCTTCGACCTGGCGGCGAAGCGCCTCGGCGCGGACGTCCTCAATCTTGATGTCAATATGTCGTCACGAAAGAAAGGCGAAAGCATCCTGGACATGATTTACACACTACAGGCGATGCAAGTGGACATATTCGTCGTGCGCGATGCCAGCGCAGGCGTTCCTGCCTACATTGCCAGACATGTCCTCGATCACGTCAGCATCCTCAATGCGGGCGAGTCTGATGTTTCACACCCCACACAGGGACTGCTCGACCTGTTGACCATTCGACAATGCAAGCAGACCTTCGACAAGCTGATCGTGGTTGTTGTCGGCGACATCGCACACTCCCGAGTCGCCCGTTCCCTGGCCAGCGGACTCGCGACCATGGGTGTCGGCGAATTGCGCCTGGTGTCGCCGAAATCGCTCGCGCCCGACCCATCCGATTTTCCGCGCGCACGCATACTGCACAAACTGGACGATGGCATTCGCGGCGCGGATGTCGTAATGGCACTGCGAATCCAACGGGAGCGTATCGGCAACCTCGATGGCCTTCCCGGCATAGACGAGTACTTTGCAAACTTCGGCATTAGTCATGAACGCATGAAGCTTGCCGCACCGGATGCCATCGTCATGCATCCCGGGCCGATGAATCGCGGCATCGAAATCGAGTCGAGCCTGGCTGACAGCCCCAGGTCGATGATTACCCGACAGGTTACCAACGGCCTGGCCGTGCGTATGGCGATTCTTACCGCGGTGTCCCGGACCGTGGACGCGCGGTGAGCGCGAGCGGGTCTTCCACGCCCGGGCAAAGCCAGCGCGGAACCCTCTTCGTCGAGGAGGCCGTCGTCACCGACGTTCAGCGTTTCGCCGGCAATCAGTTCGTGCTTCGCCTTCATGCGCCCAGGTGCGCGACGACCGCTACTGCGGGATCGTTCGTTCACCTGCGCTGTGATGAATCCCTGCCCATGCGGCGCCCGCTGTCGATCATGCGTGCCGATGCCGGGCTCGGCATGATCGAGGTCCTGTTCAAGATCGTCGGCGAAGGACTGAACGCGCTTGCGCAAAAAAAAGTCGGCGATACGGTGAGCAGCATAGGCCCGATCGGCAAAGGATTCACCGTACGGAAAACGCGGCCGCGCGCTGTGCTGATTGGCGGGGGCGTCGGCATTCCTCCCATGGTTTTCCTCGCGGAACAGATGCTGCGCCGGGCCTGGCAGCCTTTGCCGCTGGTGCTGATGGGGTCCGAGCTCCCGTTTCCGTTCGAGTGTCGGCGCTCCGCGTTGCTGGCCGACTGGATCGACGGAACTGCTGCGCAATCCATCGCGCCAATGGAGGATCTGGGCATCTGCACACGCCTCGCCAGTCTTGAGGATTTCGCGGGAGTCTATCGCGGCTATGTTACGGACCTTGCGCGGCGGTATCTCGAGACCTTGGGCGCTGCCGAACTTGCGGAAACGGAGCTGTTTGCCTGCGGACCGACGGCCATGCTCAAGGCAGCCGCCATGCTGGCCAGGAGTTTCAGCCTGCCGTGCCAGATCTCGCTTGAAGAGTATATGGCTTGCGCAGTCGGCGGCTGTGCCGGTTGTGCAGTACGAATAACGACAAGTGAGGGACCGGCAATGAAACGCGTATGCGTCGACGGGCCGGTATTCGAAGCAAGCCAGATCTTTCCGTCAGAGTGACCGGCACGGACCCTCAAGGGGACTCAGCCGCCGAAGTTCACCTTGGCCTCGAGGTTCGAACGTGAATCCGCGTGCACCATGGCTTCTTCCAGGGTGATCGTGCCCGCTTTGTAAAGATTCAATAGCGCTTCGTCGAAATTCTGCACACCCTTCTCGCCACTGTCCTTCAGGGCCTCCTTGACCGCTGAAATGTCACCTTTCAGGACCAGGTCCTTGATGTGCGGCGTATTCAACATGAGCTCGATTGCCGCCACGCGCTTGCCCGTTCGCGAACGCACCAGCCGCTGCGAAATGATTGCGCGAAGATAATGCGCCAGGTCCATGAATACCTGCGAATGCTGTTCCTGCGGGAACAAGTTGATGATCCGGTCGAGTGTCTCCGGTGCGTTGTTGGAGTGCAGCGTTGCCAGGACCAGGTGGCCGGTACCTGCCATGTCAATTGCCGACTGCATGGATTCGCGGTCACGAATCTCGCCGATCTGAATCACATCCGGCGCCGCTCGCATGGCGCTCCGCAGCGCCCGTCCGTACGACTTGGTATCGAGTCCGACTTCGCGCTGATTGACTATCGATTGCTTGTTGGGATGCAGGAACTCGATCGGGTCTTCCACCGTGATGATGTGTGACGATGTTTTCTCATTGCGATGATTGATCATGGCCGCCAGCGTGGTCGACTTGCCGTTTCCGCTCGCGCCGACCATCAGAATCAGGCCTCGTTTCAGCATGACCAGGTCCTTGAGTTGCTCGGGCATGCCGAGCTCGTCCAGGTTGGGGATTTCCGCGGTAATGTAACGCAGCACCATGGCAACATTTCCGCGCTGGTGAAACACATTCACCCTGAATCGGCCCAATCCGGGCTCGGAAATCGCAAAATCCACTTCGAGTTCCCTAGTGAACTGATCGAGTAGTTCCTCGGTCATCAGCTCGATTGCGGCCTGCTTGACCATTTTGGGCGTCATCTCGAGCTTGTTGACGGGCATGATCTTGCCGTCGATTTTGATCTTGG
>CAYXKM010000323.1:0-5871 GCA_964465665.1 uncultured Woeseiaceae bacterium | reverse complement strand
TTCCCTGACCTGCGCCTGGTTGGCGATGCTCGAGGCGAGCTGCCCTTCGATTTCGGCAATTTGCGCCTGTGTCTGCTCCAGATCGAACCGGTTGCCGGCACCAGAGACGGAAAGCTCCGTGTATTGCTCCAGTCGCATGCGTAGCAACCCTAGCTGCGCTCTCAGCGCTGCGACCTGGCCGGAAGCGGAGTTCAACTGCTCACCCAAGGTGCGTTGGTTGGCGTCCGCTGTGAGCAGTTTGGCCCGCAGCATGCCGAGGTTGCCCTCGGCTGCCCTAACGGCGAGTTCGAACGGCACGGAGTCGATCCGGAACAGCACGTCGCCTTTCTTGATCGGGCGGTTCGGTTCGACCGGCACGTCCGTAACGCGGCCGGTGACACGGGGCACCACGGGCACCACATAGTTGATCACGCGTACGTCATGCGACGAGGGCGCGACGATATTCAGTATCAGGATCAGCGCCGTCAGACCGATGATAGGGATGGTGATGGTAATGACCTGGGTGACGATATTCCAGGGCAGCCATTTGAACTTGAAGTAGACCAGCCAGGCGAAGTACGAGTAGATACCGAGCAGCAGGATTTCCATGGGTCAGGCACTTCCTGCTCTTGAAGACGTCGTGTCCAGCCGGTTTTGGAGTTCGGCCACCCGTTTGCGCAACTCGCGCAGTTCCTCGACTTCGTCATGGGCTGGTGATGGTTGCAACTCGCCCTCGGCACCGTGCTCCACTGTGTCCGTACCGTAAGCCATCTTGTACATGACCGGTTTGGAGTATGCCCAGAGCCAGGCAAGAGGCCACAGCAGACCGCCAAAAAACAAGGACAAAATACACAGGGTCTGGATAGCTTTGGCCTGTGGGTGCTTTTTCTTCTCGGCAATTTTTTCCGGGAGAATGTGGACGAGCAGGAACACGCCTATGGCGATGATTGGCACGACGATCAGAACGACCCACGCCATCACATCGGCTGCCGTATCGAGCGCTTCGCCCTGGAAAAATGCAGCCTGTGCATTGGCGGGGAGAATCAACGCCAGCATTGAGTTTTTCAGCCAGCGTGTGGCCGCCAGCCTGCTTCCAGGTTCAGTGGGTTTCATGGTGCGACTCGTCGGAGAGCGTGGGACGTAGAGCATTATTTAGTTTGTGTCTCAGGATAGCCCGGCATTGCACTTTATTCCAGAGAGGCCCAGAGGAATGAGGCTGTTCATCGGATTGCATTGCGCATCCAGCCTGTTTTCTGGCCTTAACGGCGTGGGCGATGCAGAATAGCCGCCACTGAACCGGGTTACGGCGGACTCCGATTGAGCATACTTCGTTACACCATACCCAACAGTTTCACAGCGGCGAGCCTGCTGCTGGGACTGGCCTCGATCGTCACCGGCCAGCTCGGCGACATCGAGCTTGCCGGCTGGATGATAATCTGGTGCGCACTGCTCGACGTCATGGATGGCGTCGCCGCGCGGCTGCTGAAAGCGACATCGAGTTTCGGCGCCGAATTCGATTCGATGGCAGACCTCGTGTCTTTCGGTGTCGCACCGGCCATGCTGGTGTTTCAGGCTGGTATCCAGATCGGTGGTGTCGAGGTCGAATCCGGTGCGTACTGGGTGCTGCTGTTGTCCGTCGGTGTGTTTGTGCTGGCCGGCGCGATGCGCCTCGCGCGCTTCAACCTGACAACCGGAGCGCCGCGCAGCGGCTGGTTTGCCGGGATCCCGACGACCGCCGCCGGCGGGGGCCTGGTGTCGACATCCATCATCGTTCTCGCGGCGAACCCGGATATCGCCGTGCTGCTGCCGCTGCACGCCTATCTTCCTGTGGGGATGTTCGTACTGGCGCTCGGCATGGTGTCGACCATTCGCTATCCGAAAATCGTGAAACGTGACAGTCACCTGATCAATGCATTTCAGATCTTCGTCATCGTCTCGACCTACTACTGCGGAATAACGCGAAGTTATCCCGAGTTTCTGTTGTTCATGGCACTGTTCCTGCTGATCGCCGGAATCATTGCCGGCAGGATCACAAAAGACAGTTAGTCCGGGCAGCAGCACAGGGGCGAGCGAATTGAAATCCGATACCGATGCGATGCTGGAGCGGCGAAAACAACTGCTTGGTCCGGCATACAGGCTGTTCTACCGGAATCCGGTACACCTGGTCCGCGGCGAGGGCGTATGGCTTTACGATGCCGGCGGCAGGAAGTATCTCGACATGTACAACAACGTGCCGCACGTCGGACACTGTCATCCGAAAGTCGTCGACGCGGTCTGTGCGCAGATGAAAAAGCTGAATACGCACACCCGGTACCTGCACGACAACGTGCTCGATTACGCGGAACGTCTGACAGGAAAATTTCCGAAAGAACTCGATACTGCGATGTTCTGCTGCACCGGCAGCGAAGCCAACGAGCTGGCGCTGCGGATTGCGCGGGCCTGCACCGGCGGTACCGGCATCATCGTCACGGACCATGCCTACCACGGCAATACCAAGGCAATCTACGAGATTTCGACCGAGGACATTCCCGCCGACGAAGTTCCGGACTACGTCGTGACCGTCCCGCGTCCGGATACTTACCGAGGCCGTTACATTGGCAGCGATGCCGGCGAAAAGTATGCAGCACACGTGCGCGAGGCGCTGGAAACGCTCGAGAGCCGCGGCATCAGGCCCGCGGCGTTCATCATTGACACCATCGCCTCGAGCTGTGGCGTGGTTGCGCCGCCGCCCGGATACCTGAGGAAAGCCGCGGAAATCATCCGCGCTGCCGGTGGCGTTTTCATTGCAGACGAAGTGCAGCCCGGGTTCGGCCGTACCGGCAGGAATTTCTGGGGCTATCAGGCGGATGATTTCCTGCCGGATATCGTCACGATGGGCAAACCGATGGGCAACGGCCATCCCTTGTCGGCAATTGTGACGCGTCGTGAGCTTGTACAGCAATTCAGTTCGCACGGGCACTACTTCAATACCTTTGGCGGCAACCCGGTTTCCTGCGCCGCCGGACTCGCGGTACTCGACGTAATCGAAAAAGAGAATCTGCAACAGAATGCGTTGCGTGTCGGGGAGCACCTGACCGACGGCATCAGGTCGCTGGCGAAGCGGCACGAGTGCATCGGCGATGTTCGTGGCACCGGCCTGTTCCTGGCGGTGGAGCTGGTCAGCGACCGAAAAGCGCGCACGCCGGCGGGGAAACTTGCATCGAACATAGTCAATGACCTGCGCGAGCGCGGTGTGCTCACCGGATCGATCGGGCCTGATGACAACATACTGAAGCTTCGGCCGCCCATGGTGCTTACCCGGAGCGATGCGGACTACATGCTGGATATGTTCGACCAGTCGCTCGCAGCCAATGCGACCGTCGATTGAAAGCTGAGGGAATTCGATGTCGACACCCGTACTGGTGCTGCTCGTCTATCTCCTGTCGCTCGCGGTGCTTGCGATCTGGAGCCGCCGCGAAACCAGGACGCTCAGCGGTTTTTTTCTTGCGGGCAAGAAATTGCCGTACTGGGTGGTCGCATTCAGCACCAATGCGACCGGCGAAAGCGGATGGTTGCTGCTCGGGCTCACCGGCATGGGTTATGCCGTCGGTGCGCAGGCATACTGGGTGGTCGTCGGTGAAGTGATCGGTGTCGCGCTGTCGTGGACGCTGATCTCGCGGAAACTGAAGCGCCTGAGCGATGCAACCGACTCGATCACGCTGCCGGATGTGTTCGCTGCGCGATTCGACGACCGCCGGCATATTCTGCGCGGCATTGCCGTCGTCATCATACTGACCATGGTGTGCGCTTATGTGACTGCCCAGATGGTGGCATCCGGCAAGGCGCTCGGCGCATTCATCGGCCTCGACTATTCCACGGCGGTCATCGTCGGCGCGGTCATCATCATCGCCTACACTTTCGTCGGCGGATACAAAGCAGTGGCTTACACGGACGTGTTGCAGGGCGGATTGATGTTGGCCGGGCTGGTAACGGTGCCACTCGTGGCAATTCAGGCGGGTGGCGGGTGGCAGAGCGTCAGCGATAACCTGATGGCGCAGGACCCTGCGCTACTCAGCATGTGGAGTATCACTGACAGCGGCACCGTGGGCTGGATCGCCTTGTTCAGTTTTATGGCCATCGGGCTGCCGTTTCTCGGCGTGCCGCAACTCATGGTGCGCTTCATGTCGATCGACGATGAGACACAACTAAAAAAAGCACGCGCCATGTCGGTCATCGTGATCCTTTTGTTCGACGCCGGCGCGGTCACTGCCGGCATGGCCGGCCGCGCCCTCATTCCGGAACTCGGCGATGCCGAAACCGTATTCCCCGTGCTGGCCACCGAACTGTTTCCGCCCGTGCTGACTGGTGTGCTCATGATCGTCGTGCTGGCGGCGATCATGTCGACGGTCGATTCGCTGTTGTTGCTCGCATCGTCAGCCGTCGTGCGCGACACGATGCAGAAGATTTTCGGCAGCACCCGCAGCGACGAGGCGCTGGCCGGCTATGGCAAGGTTGTGACCATCGTGGTTGGTGTAGTGGCCGTTGCATTCGCACTCGAGGAAGTGAAGTTCATTTTCTGGTTCATCCTGTTTGCATGGTCCGGCCTCGGCGCGGCATTCGGTCCGGTCATCCTGTGCATGCTTTATGACCGCAAGGTCAACCTGACCGGTGTGGCCGCCGGTATGCTCGGCGGATTCCTCACCAGCGTTGCCTGGGTGCTGTTTTTCAAATCGCAAACCTACGATCTTTACGAAATGATTCCCGGCTTCGTCGTCGGCCTGGCGCTGACCACCCTCGTCAGCCGCGCGACCAATTCGAATCAATCGGGGTCAGACCACGATTACTGGCGGAGGCAGATGCAGCATGAGTGACTTCGAGCATAAACGTGGTCTGACCCCGATTTTTCTGCTGCTGTTGCTGGCCGGTTGCGGTGATGCCGGCACGAAGACGTCGGTTGACGACATGCTGGTGAATGGCAAGATACTGACGCTGGACCCTGCAGGGACTGTGGCTTCCGTCGTCGTAATCAACGACGGGCGCATTGTCGCAGTCGGCGGTGAGGAACTGGCAGACAGGTTCGATGCGACAACGACCACCGACCTGCAGGGCCGGATACTCATGCCTGGCTTTATCGATACTCACACGCACATTCGTGGTCAACCGAAGCGTTACATCGATCTGGCCGGCACGCGTTCCATCCGCGAACTAAAGCAACTGGTTGCGGACAAAGCGGCTGAGCTCGGTCCCGGTGAATGGATCACCGGCTACGGCTGGTCCGAGGACGTGATGGAGGAGCTGCGCCGCCCGACACGCAGTGATCTCGATGCAGCGGCTCCTGGCAATCCCGTGTACCTGCATCGCGCCGGCGGGCACAGCGTCGTGGTCAGCAGCCTCGGACTGCAACTCGCTGACATCGACCGTGACACACCGGACCCGGACGGCGGCCTCATCGAACGAGACAGCACGGGCGAGATGAACGGCATCATCCGCGAGCAGGGCGACATCGTCAGCAGGCTCATCCCGGAAGCGACCGACGAGGAAGTTCGCGAAAGCCTCGTTGCCATGCTGAAAGACCAGTTGCGCCTGGGCATCACGAGTCTCGTGCATGCCACCGGCACGATCGAAAATTATCCGGAGTGGGAACGGATTTACCGCGACCATGCGGGATTATTGCCGCGCGCGGCCGTTCAGGTCGCCTGGGAAGGTGGCGAAGCCATGGCGGCTTTTGGCCGCAAGTCCGGGAACGGTGACGAATTCCTCAAGCTCGGGGCGGTAAAGATTTTTGTCGATGGCGGTTTCACCGGCCCGGCGGCGTTCACCAAAGAACCGTATCGTGGCCAGGACGACTACCGCGGCAAACTGAACCTGTCGGTCGAAGAGTTGCACAGGATCATCGAGGAGGCACACGGCGCG
>CAYXKM010000322.1:0-6802 GCA_964465665.1 uncultured Woeseiaceae bacterium | reverse complement strand
CCGGGGACCTCGCCTTCCGCAAAATTTATCCGGCGTTGCAGGCATTGTTGCGCAGTGGCTTGGCGCCGTTTCCGCTGACGGGCATGGCCCGCGGCGGCAATACGCTGGACACGTACCGGCAACGGGTGAGCGCAAGTCTTGCGGCGCACGGTACGCGCGACAAAGCATCCGCTGACGCATTGACAGGATCGCTCTGCTACGTTGATGGCGACTATTCCGATGCGGCTACGTTCGCGCGCCTGCGCGTGGCACTCGCCGGGGCAAAAGCGCCGCTTTTCTACCTCGCCATACCGCCCGGCATGTTTGCGACCGTGTTGCGCCATTTGCACGCCGCCGGTTGCAGCGCCGGCAACGCCCGGGTGGTCGTCGAGAAACCTTTTGGCCGCGATCTCGCGTCGGCGCGTGCGCTCAACCGGGTACTGCACGAAACCTTCGCCGAGGACGCGATATTTCGCATCGATCACTTCCTTGGCAAGGAGCCGGTGCAGAATCTTTTGTACTTTCGTTTCGCCAATGCATTTCTCGAGCCGATCTGGAACCGCGACCATATCGCCAGCGTGCAGATCACGATGGCGGAGCACCTCGGCGTCGAGGGGCGTGGCCGGTTCTACGAAGAAGTCGGTGCCATTCGCGACGTCGTGCAGAACCATTTGCTGGAGGTTGTGGCACACCTCGCCATGGAGCCACCGGCGGCAAACCTTCCCGATGCGCTACGCGATTCGAAAGCGGACCTTATCCGGCATATAGAGCCGCTTGCTATCGATGATGTCGTGCGCGGGCAATACCGCAGCTATCGTGCCGAGCCTGACGTGGCAAAGGACTCCCGGGTCGAGACCTACGCTGCGTTGCGACTTGCGATCGATTCGGCGCGCTGGCGTGATGTGCCATTCTTCATTCGCACCGGCAAGCGTCTGCCAACAACCGTCACCGAAGTCACTGTGCAACTGAAACAGTCGTCACTGACGTTCAATGACGATCCCGCGGCAACACCGAACTATTTCCGCTTTCGCCTCGGGCCGGATCGCATCGCCATTGCGTTGGGCGCGCTGTCGAAAAAGCCCGGCAGCGACATGGTCGGCGAGCCGGTTGAACTGCTCGTAAGCAATGATGACAGCGCACACCGGAGTGCTTATGAACGACTGATCGGCGATGCGATGAAGGGCGACCACACCTTGTTCGCGCGTGCGGACGCCGTCGAACATGCGTGGGCGGTCGTCGAACCGGTTTTGCACAAGGCGACGCCGGTACACCTCTACGAGCCGGAGAGCTGGGGACCGGACGCCGCGGCGGATCTCGTGCAGCCGGCGGGCGGATGGCTCTGCCCGAGTTGTGAATGAACGTTTTCACGCTGCCGGATGCGAAGCAGGCATCGCGAGCGGCCGCCGCGGCGATCGCGGACGAAGGCCGGCGGGCGCTGGCGGAACGGCAACGATTTACCCTGGCGCTGAGCGGCGGGACGAGTCCGTTGCGCATGTTCGAGGCGCTGGCGGCGGAAGATCTTGACTGGCATAGCGTGCATCTCTTCCAGGTCGACGAACGCCTGGTTGCTGCGGATTCTCCGGAACGGAATTTCAACGCCATCCGCGAACGCTTGCTCGCTCACATAACCATACCGCCTGAGCAGTTGTACCCGATGCCGCTGGATCTTGCCGACCCGGACGCAGCCGCCAGCAGCTACGCCGGCACCTTGCGGCGCGTACTCGGACCCCACGGTGCGCTCGATCTGGTGCACCTCGGGCTTGGCGCCGACGGGCACACGGCGTCGCTCTTGCCCGGTGATCCGGCGCTCGAGGCTACAACGGATGTCATTGTATCGCGAAGTTTCCACGGTGCACGCCGCTTGTCCCTGTCGTTGCCGATGATCTCCGCGGCGCGTCAGCGGCTGTGGCTGGTGACAGGAACCGGCAAGGACCGCGCACTGCAGGGTTTGTTGAACGGCGATGCCACGCTGCCCGCCGCGCTCGTCAACCCGCAGAACTCGGTCCTGTACACCTCAAACCCGTAAATGGTGCCGGATTTATTTTTTTCCATGAATCTGAATCACGATGACCGGGTCGCCAGTGAATGCCCAGCGCCCGCGATCCGGTTTGTCGCATTGCATCAGCTCGTATTCCTGGAGGACGACCGGTGAGCCGGATGGCGACATCACTCGGACGGTTTCATCGACCGCACAGGCCAGCAACACGTCGCAATCGATCGTCAGAGCGTTGCTGCCGTACTTGAGGACCGTGACAGTCGCCGAGCAGCGATGACGATTGCACATCACATTGAAATCGCGGATCGGGCCATCTTGCAAAGTGGCGAAAGTCTCGATATCGCCTGGAAATCGCGCCATTGCAAAGCGAGAGTTCAGCTCATCGAACTTCCCGTTGCTGTGCGTCAGGGTCAGGCCATTGCCTTGCAGCAGGAGCAGCGTCCGGTCGCAATCGC
Organism: uncultured Woeseiaceae bacterium; assembly: GCA_964465665.1. GTDB lineage: Bacteria > Pseudomonadota > Gammaproteobacteria > Steroidobacterales > Woeseiaceae > JAKEGN01. The sequence continues at coordinate 4,372 of CAYXKM010000322.1, read as the reverse complement.
CGAAACGGGAGAACGGCCCGTCACTCTCGACCGGCGCGATGCTCAGCCGCCAGTCAAACTCGTCACTGGCCCCGATGGGCTCGGACGCCAGCACCAGGGTCTTGCCGCGACCGTTGCGCCACGGCACTTGCCGATAACTCGCCACTTTATGCACAACAATATTGCCCACTTCACCCCCTCAGCAGCCCTGTAGGAGCCTGCATTGCAGGCGACGCGGACTCCGCACGATCGTCATCGCCGCCTGTAGGAGCCTGCATTACAGGCGACGCGGAGCTTGGAGCCTGGCGCGATTTTTGTCATCGCGTCGCGAGCACTGCTCGCTCCTGCAATACTTATAATACCCTCCGACAAATATCGAATTTTGCAGGAGAGCAACAAGTATGGCCATCAGCCTGAATCACACCATCGTCGTCGGCCGTGACAAGGTGAAATCCGCCACTTTTCTCACCGACATCCTCGGTCTGCCAGCACACCGCATGATGGGGCATTTCGCCGTGGTGCAGGTGGACGATACCTCGCTCGACTTCGTCGAAACCGATGCCGAAATCTCCTTGCGGCACTTCGCGTTCCTCGTCAGCGAGCGCGAGTTCGACGAGATCTTCGAACGCATCACCCAACGGAGCCTGCAGTACTGGGCCGATCCGTTCCACGACGAGCCGGGCCGGATCAATCGCTGGGACGACGGGCGTGGCCTGTACTTCGATGACCCGAACGGCCATTTGCTGGAAATCATCACCCGGCCCTACGGCAGCGGCGGCCCGGATGCCAAACATCCGAACCCTCTTTTACCGCGAAAGCGGTAAAATGCTCGCTGCAGCTTCACAATGACAGGAGCCAACATGGCCACCGGCTGGGCCCGTGACGGAGCCGTACAGGATCAGATCGATGCGAGCGTCGATGACGCGGTCAAGCGCGCGCGCAGCGAATTGCCGCGCGGCCCGAGTTTGAATCATTGCGAGGACTGCAATGCCGAGATCCCGGCCGCACGCCGCGAGGCCATCCCGGGTGTGCGCCGCTGCGTTCGATGCCAGGCAGCGCTCGACACGGACAAATCCGCGCACAGCGGATATAACCGCCGTGGCAGCAAGGACAGCCAGTTGCGCTGACGGATCACGCCACCGCACCTATTGGGTCCGCGCCTGTCGCGTTTGCTGCACACTGAATGTGAAATGGAAACGATAAGCGTCCAGCATATTGAGCAATTGAAGGTCGCGAAGTCCGCGCTCGAGAGCTCCGACCTTGCAGTCCGAATGGCGAGCATCATTGGCACGCCCATCGAGAAAGCGATCGACTGGCTGCCGGGCCGCTGGCAGGAAATCATCCTTGACGTTACCCGCGATGCGCTCGAGAAAGCAGCCGATGCCGCCATCTGGACTCTGAAAGGGGACGTGCCGGCGGCAAGAAACCTGTCGCACAAGTTCGCCGTGGCGATCTCCGGTGCCGCCGGTGGCACTTTCGGTCTGCCGGCACTTGCAATCGAACTGCCGATTTCGACTACTATCATGTTGCGCTCCATTGCCGACATCGCACGCAGTGAGGGCGAGGACATCCGTACGCCCGAAGCGCGACTTGCCTGCATCGAAGTGTTCGCGCTCGGTGGCAGGGCTCAATCCGACGATGCGGCAGAGTCCGGCTACTATGCCGCACGCGCTTTGCTGGGGCAGGTGGTCTCCGAAGCCGCCGGGTATGTGGCGAAGGGCGGTGCGCAGACGATGGCACCGGCGATCGTCCGGTTCATTTCGAAGGTCGCCACACGCTTTCAGATCCAGGTGACGGAAAAAGCCGCCGCACAGGCGGCGCCGATCTTCGGCGCGGCTGGCGGAGCACTGATCAACAGTATCTTTATCAGCCACTTTCAAAAAATGGCACGGGCGCATTTCACTGTGCGCAGGCTCGAGCGAACCTATTCGCCGCAACTGGTGGAGGCCCGTTACCGGGAACTTTGACGAATTTCGGGGTTTGATCCCGATTGCCACACCGATCTGCGATAATCGGGCACTGTACGCGCAGCCCTGTGTCCGACATCGGGAGTGAAAACGATGCCTCACGATCACTGGACCTTTTTCCAGGCGTTTCTCCGTTCGCCGCAGGTGGTCGCGTCCGTGATCCCGAGTTCGTCGTTCGTCGAGCGACGCGTCGTGCGCGCCGCCGATGCTGCACGGGCCGGCGTGGTGGTCGAGCTCGGCGGCGGCACCGGTGGCATCACGAAGTCATTGCTGAAGGCGATTGGAGCGCATTCGCGGCTGCTGGTGATCGAACGCACCGCAGAGTTTGTCGAGGCATTGCAACGAATCGACGACGACCGTCTCGAGGTAGTGCACGGATGCGCGAGCTCCATCGCTGCTGAACTCAAACGTCGCGGGTATCCTGCAGCGGACGCCGTGATCTCTGGCATACCGTTTTCTACCATGCCGAAAGCGCTTGCCGAGGAAATCATCGCCACGGTGTACGAGGCGCTCGCTCCCGGCGGACGGTTCGTCGCTTATCAGGTTAGCGACCGTGTCGCCGACTACGCTCGTCCGGTCATGGGCAATCCTGCGGTCGAGTTTGAGCTTCGCAACGTGCCACCGCTGCGGCTATTCACCTGGCGGAAGAAATCCAACGGGGCCTGACCCTGACTACCGAGCTGCAGGAGCCTGCATTGCAGACGACTTCGAACCGAAACACGCTGCCGTGTTCACCCTTGCGGCGGTTCGAATGAGACTTCCGGTTCGTCCTTCGACCAATGCACGGCGACGTAATAGAATGACCACGACCCGTCGACCTGCGTGCCCCAATCCGGAAAACTGATCGCCCCGAATTTCCGGTGCGGTCCGTATATGTATTCCGTACCGTCATCGTGTTGCCACCGGTACAGCACGCCGTCCTGGTTCACCCAGAAGGTGCCGAGACGCCGGTCAAGGCTGTCGTCAAACGCCGTAAAAGAATTGTCGCTGTTCTTGGCGAGACGCAGGTTGCCATCTTCTTTTGCAAAGCGGTGGTACATGACGTAGATCTCTCCGGGCCAGTAAGCGCGGACCTCCGCATGCAGGCCTTCGGGCAGAGACTCGTTGCGCTTGCCGTCGATGAATTGCCAGACGCCGCGATCGTCCCACCAGAATTCGATTTTCATTCCGTTCTTGTTGGTCAGGGTGTAACGCTCGCGCGGTACCTGCAGATCGCGCCAGAATTCGCCGACGATGCCATCGCCTCGCAACGAGCGGGACTGCTCGATGACGTGCAACGAACGGATCTGCGACCAAAGTTCCTTGCCGCCGATGCTTTCGATCATTTGTGCCGCGAGCGCGCGCGCCTCGGCATCGCCTTTCATATCTGCAAGTGCACTGCCGCCGGTCACCGATGCCGTAACGAACAAGAGCATTGATAGTCTGTGCATTGGAATTCCCCCGGCTACGAGTCACAGTACGACCAGACTCTCCGAATTCGGTTCCCGCATTGCAGGCGACGCGGAGCATCAACCCGGCGCAATTCCTGTCACCGCCCCTGTAGGAGCCTGCATTGCAGGCGACACGGAAGATTAACCCGGCGCGATTTTTGCCTTTGCGTTGCAAACACCGCTCGCTCCTGGCAAAAGAAACCCCGCATCGGCGGGGTTTCCTGGTCCTGCAAAACTCTGTCTGGCGTTTACTTGATCGTAATTTCACGAAACAGGTACTCACCCACGATATCACGCATGCCTGGGTAGTTCTTCTGTGCGTATTCCGATGTCCGGTCCGCCTGTTCTTGAGTAAATTTTGCCATGAACGCATCGTATCGGGCCTTGTTCGGTCCCAGCGCTGCGGTATTGGCGAATTTTACGACCAGTAGCAGATTGAAATCACCGCTGTCCTCGAGGTCGCTGCGGTAGATCGTCCAGCTTTCAATGTGGCCGAGCTCCTGCGAGATTTTGTTGCCCGAAATCCAGGTCTCCCGCAACCCTTCGAGGTAGGCATCGCCCATGTTCGATTTGACTTTTACGGTTGTGACCGACCAGACCGCTTCACTGGCCTCGTAGTCTTTCCAGGGATCGAGGTCGGCAAAGGCAACGCCTGTAGTGATCAGGCAAGCAAACCCTGCAATCAATGACTTTATTCGCATCGAATTATCTTCCTTATGCTTCTTGTAATGGATTTTTAGTGTGCCAAAGTCACGATTTCCCAGTTGGGGTGTGACGTTAGCGTGCACGCAGTATAGTGCTGTTGGTCATTGAATGTCAGGCTTTATGGGACACCGCATCGCGAGCCTGCATCCATTCGGGACTCTCGCGCATCCATTCGCTATCATGCCCACTTCGTCACAGGGACCGAACCGCCATGAACTCCATCCGCATTCCGTTCACCTTTCTCGCCGTTGCATTGCTGGTCGCTGCCTGCGGCAAGAGCGAAAAAGAAGC
>CAYXKM010000321.1:0-6234 GCA_964465665.1 uncultured Woeseiaceae bacterium | reverse complement strand
TGATTCACCGCTTTGGTGCCAGCCAGATCGAGGAACGATTGCCGGCGTTGATTCGTGCCGTGCGGGAAACGGGATCGCCGGTACTTTGGGTCTGTGATCCGATGCACGGCAATACCGAAAGCACTGCCGATGGCACGAAGACGCGGCGTTTCGACAAAATCGTGTCCGAGCTGGAATCGGCGTTTCACGTTCACCAGGCCACTGGCAGCTACCTTGGTGGCGTACATCTCGAACTCACGGGTGAAAATGTCACCGAATGCACGGGTGGCGCGCGCGGCCTTACGGATTCAGATCTTGCACGAGCCTACAAATCAACCGTCGACCCGCGGCTCAACTACGAGCAGGCCATGGAAATCGCCATGCGTATCGCCGGCCTGAGGCAGAACGGGAAATAAGTGTCAGTGCTGCAGCGCCTCCCAGCCATCGTCGTTTGAAAGTACGCGGCTTTCGCCCGATTGCAGGGCATCGAGCGACCACGGGCCTATACGCTGACGGATTAGGCGCAGCGTCGGTAAACCGACCGCAGCCGTCATGCGGCGAACCTGCCGGTTCCGGCCCTCATCGATCGAGATCTGCAGCCAGCCGGTCGGTATACTTGCGCGCACCCGTATCGGCGGATCCCGCGGCCATAGCGCTGCCGGACAGTCGATCACACGCGCATCGAGAGCCCTCGCCTTGCCATCTTTCAACAATACGCCCGTGGTCAGCGCGACCAGTTGTTGCGAGTCCGGTATACCTTCGACCTGCGCCAGATAGGTTTTGGCGAGCTTTGAAGCGGGCTCCGTTATTCTCGCCTGCAGACGCCCGTCGTCGGTCAGCAGCATGAGACCTTCACTGTCGTAATCAAGGCGTCCGCAGGGATAGACTCCGGGCAGAGCGATGAAATCGGCCAGCGTCGCGCGGCCGTCGGTATCGCGGAACTGGCTGAGCACCCGAAACGGTTTGTTGAAGAGGATCAGCGGCACGGGCGGAGTATAGGTCAGCCGCCTTTTGCGTTGTGCCTTGCGGCATGCGAGGGTATCCTCGCGCGCTGCGTCGCCCTGATGCAGCCTATAATCTGGTTTATGTAACCTTGGCAAAGCATTGTTTCTAAATAGAAATGGAACCTGACAATGAAGTCAAAAAGTAACCGGGGGACGTCAAAGATTGTGCTGACACAGCCGCTCGACCCAGCCCACGCCGACATCCTCGGAGAAGACGCCCTGGATTTCATCGGCGCACTCGCGAATGCTTTCACCACGCGCGTCGATGATATGTTGGCACGACGTATCGACCGGCAAAAAGCGATAAGCAACGGCGCCATGCCGGACTTCCTGGCGGAGACACGGGAAATCCGGGAGGGCGACTGGACCGTCGGCCCGATCCCGCAGGATCTGCTCGATCGCCGAGTCGAAATCACCGGACCCACCGATCGCAAGATGATTATCAATGCCCTGAATTCCGGCGCGCGGGTATTCATGGCGGACTGCGAGGATTCGCTGACGCCGACGTGGCACAACGTCGTGCAGGGCCAGGCAAACCTTCGCGATGCCGTTGACGGCAGCATTGCCCTGGACAGCGGTGGCAAGAAGTATCGGCTCAAGGAGAAAACGGCAACGCTGATCGTCCGACCGAGGGGCTGGCACCTGCCCGAGAAGCACATACAGTACGACGGCAAGTCCGTACCCGGCGCACTGGTTGATTACGGCCTGTACCTGTTCCACAACGCCAGACTGTTGAAGTCCGGGGGCACCGGTCCGTATTTCTACCTGCCGAAACTCGAATCGCACCTCGAAGCCAGACTGTGGAATGACGTCTTTCGATTTTCCGAACGTTACGGGGCAGTCGATGCCGGTGAGATCAAGGTAACTGTGCTGATAGAAACCATCCTCGCGGCGTTTGAAATCGACGAAATCCTTTACGAGCTGCGCGATTACATCGTCGGCCAGAATTGCGGCCGCTGGGACTACATCTTCAGTTTCATCAAGAAATTCCATGCGTATCCGGAATTCGTATTGCCTGATCGGGCCGAAGTCACGATGACGACGCACTTCTTGCGCTCATATTCACAGCTCGTCATCCGCAGCTGTCACCGGCGCGGGGCACTCGCAATCGGTGGCATGGCTGCGCAGATTCCGATCAAGGGCGACAGCGATGCGAACGACCGAGCCATGGAGAAAGTGCGGGCCGACAAACTGCGTGAAGTCGGTGACGGGCATGACGGCACCTGGGTCGCACATCCCGGACTGGTGCCCCTGGCAACGCAGATTTTTGACGAGCACATGCCAGGACCGAACCAACTCGATCGGCTCAGGGAGGATGTGCATGTAACCGCAGCAGACTTGCTGCAGGTTGCCAAGGGGCGAATTACGGAAAAGGGTCTGCGCGACAATATCAATATTGCTGTGCAGTACCTCGCCGCATGGCTTGCAGGCAATGGTTGCGTGCCGATAAACAACCTGATGGAAGATGCCGCCACCGCCGAAATATCACGAGCGCAGGTCTGGCAGTGGGTACACCATGAAACCGGGGTCCAGGACAGCGGGCGTAACATCACCTACGGCTATTTCAAAGCTCTGTTGCGCGAGGAGATGGCTAATATTCGCACCGCGGTAGGGGACGAATCCTTCGATCAAGGCCAGTACCGGCAAGCGGCCAGGCTCCTGGACGAGATAACCAGCAGCGGCGAGTTCGTGCCATTCCTGACCAGCGTCGCTTACGAGGAACTCGAATAACCGGCCAGGCCGAACTTTTTTGCTGTAGCGACGTTGACTGCCCGGTACAATGCGCACCGTTTCAGTCAACAGCCAGCTGCCATTCATGCACTACGATCAAATTGCCGTTCCCGCCAATGGCGAGGTGATTGCGGTCAACCGTGATCATTCCCTGAATGTTCCGAACTACCCGATCATCCCCTATATAGAGGGTGACGGCATCGGCGTGGACGTCACGCCGGTGATGCTCGATGTCGTGAATGCTGCGGTCGCAAATGCCTACGGCGACAAACGTGCGATCCGCTGGATGCAGGTGTACGCGGGCCAAAAAGCGTCCGAAGTATACGGCGCCGACAATTACTTGCCAGACGAGACTTTGCACGCGTTGCAGAAGTACGTGGTTTCGATCAAAGGCCCGTTGACGACGCCGGTCGGAGGCGGCATACGCTCACTTAACGTGTCGATTCGCCAGACGATGGACCTGTTCGCCTGTGTCCGGCCGATTCGTTACTTTCCCGGCGTAGTTACGCCGATGAAGGATTCGAATCTCGTCGACATGACCGTGTTTCGTGAGAATACCGAGGACATCTATGCCGGAATCGAGTACCCGGCCGGCTCGCAGGATGTGCAGAAACTCATTCATTTTCTGCAGCAGGAACTCGGCGTGCGAAAGATCCGGTTTCCGCTGAGCTCCGGAATCGGCATCAAACCGGTATCGAGGGAAGGCTCGCAACGCCTCGTGCGGAAAGCAATCCAGTATTGTGTCGATCGTGACTTGTCGTCGGTCACTCTCGTGCACAAGGGCAACATCATGAAATTCACCGAAGGTGCCTTCTGTGAATGGGGGTATCGGCTCGCACGCGAAGAGTTCGGTGCTGCCGAGAAAAACGGTGGGCCGTGGCTGTGCTTCGCAAATCCGCGTACCGGCAACGAGATCATCATAAAGGACGTAATTGCCGACAACTTCCTGCAACAGATACTCATGCGACCCGAAGATTACGATGTCATCGCGACGCTGAATCTGAACGGCGATTACATATCGGATGCCCTGGCAGCACAGGTGGGTGGCATCGGCATTGCACCTGGCGGGAACATCGGCGAAGGCGTGGCAGTCTTCGAAGCCACCCATGGAACGGCGCCGGGCTTCGCGGGCAAGGACCGGGTAAATCCCGGCTCACTGATACTGTCCGGCGAAATGATGCTGCGCTATATCGGCTGGAATGAAGCGGCGGACCTTGTGATCAAGGGTGTCGCCAACACGATTGCCGGCAAGGAGCTCACCTTCGACCTGGCCAGGCTTCGGGAGGCCATACACCGCCCGATACGCAAGGGCCGGCCGCACGATCGCAAGGAAGTCGAGCACGAGCTGGAGCAGTTGATTCCCGGTGCAACGCTGGTCGGGACCCGTGGCTTTGGCGCGGCCGTGATCCGGCATATGGATGACTGAGGTTTACGACAGGAATTGCCGGCGATGTCCGAGGCTCGCGCAGTTCCTTGATCACGTCGCCAAGGACAATCCCGGCTACTTCTGCAAACCGGTGCCGCCATTCGGTGACGCCAGGGCACGACTGCTGATCGTCGGCCTGGCACCGGGAATGCATGGTGCGAACCGTACCGGACGACCGTTTACCGGAGATCATGCGGGTATACTCCTGTACCGGATGCTTCACGAGTTCGGCTTCAGCAACCGGGCGGAATCGCATGCTGCGGACGACGGGCTGCACCTCAAGAACTGTCGCATCAGCAATGCGGTGAAGTGCCTGCCACCGGACAACAAGCCCGTCGGTTCCGAGATCAATGCCTGCAACCGCTTTCTGGCAAACGAATTGCGTGGCATGAAAGGGCTGTCCGTTGTCATTGCTCTCGGCGGTATCGCGCACCGGGCCGTGATTCGCGCCATGCAACTGCGCCAGGCGGACTACCCGTTTGCACACGGGGCCTTGCACAGGATAGGTGAAACGCATCAGCTCGTGGATTCGTATCACTGCAGCCGTTACAACACCAATACCAGGCGGCTCACTGCCGGCATGTTTCGCGAAATATTTGTGCGGACGCGGAATCTCCTGGCTGAGTAAGCCGCGTCGAATAGCGCATAGTAGAATTGCCTGTTATCACCTCTGGCATCGATCGTGACCGAAATCGAGAAATTTGATCCCGGGATATTCCTTCGCAACCTGACTTCGCGGCCGGGTGTGTACCGCATGCTGAACGACAGGGGAAAGGTCGTTTACGTCGGTAAAGCACAGAACCTGAAGAAACGTGTTGCAAGTTACTTCCAGCGGCCGTCGGGGGATGCCAAGACCGCATCCCTGATGAGCGTTGTCAGGGATGTCGAAGTGACCGTCACCGCCACCGAGGCGGAAGCATTGCTGCTCGAATACAACCTCATTAAGCAGCACAAGCCGAAATTCAATGTCACGCTGCGAGACGACAAGAGCTATCCGTATATCTTCGTATCGACCGGGCACACTTTTCCCCGCCTGGAATTCCATCGCGGACCACGCAAAGGCTCAGGGAAGTATTTCGGCCCGTACCCGAGTACCAGCGCAGTGCGCAAGACCCTCAACGAGCTGCAGAAGCTGTTCATGATCCGTCAGTGCCAGGACAACTATTTTTCCAATCGTACGCGACCCTGCCTGCAGTACCAGATTCGGCGTTGCACCGCGCCCTGCGTCGGATATATCGATGCGGCGGCGTATGCCGAGGACATCGTCGCGGCGATGCAGTTTCTGGAAGGTCGCAATCGAATGGTCATCAATACTCTGGTCGAAAGGATGGAGCAGGCAGCCACAGCACAGGACTACGAGCGCGCCGCACGTTTCCGGGACCAGATTTCGAGAATCCGGCAAATCGAGGCAGAACAGCATGTCTCGAACAGCGCCGCAAAGGATCTGGATGTGCTGGCGATTGCATCGGAACATGGCGTCCACTGCGTCACGGTGCTTTTCATCCGTCAGGGCGCGGTCCTTGGCAGCCGCGACCATTTCCCGAAAATCGGGCTGGACGCAACGCCAAAAGAGGTACTCGAGGGCTTTCTGCCCCAGTATTACCTGGGGCGCGAAGCGCCAGCCGAAATCATCCTGCCGACCGATGTCGATGACCGTATGTTGCTCGAATCCGAATTCACTCAGCGCAGCGGACGGCAGGTCAGGATCCGTCACAAAGTGCGGGGAGACCGGCAGCGCTGGTTGCAAATGGCGGCGACCAATGCAGGGCAGGGCCTCAAGCTCAAGCTTGCCAGCAATGCAAACATGCGGCGGCAATTCGAGGCGCTGGGAGATATCCTGCAGTCCGACGCCGCCCCGCAACGAATCGAGTGTTTCGATGTGAGTCATACCGCAGGTGAAGCGACGGTTGCCTCCTGCGTCGTGTTCAACCAGGCCGGACCGGTGAAAAGTGATTACCGCCGATTCAACGTCAAGCCCGACATGGCAGGTGACGACTATGCGGCAATGGCGGAAGCGATACGCCGCCGCTTTGTGCGCGTGGCAAAGGGTGAGGTAGCGACCCCGGATCTGGTCCTGATCGACGGCGGCAAGGG
>CAYXKM010000320.1:0-18085 GCA_964465665.1 uncultured Woeseiaceae bacterium | reverse complement strand
GCGGTTTCACCCACCGGCGTGCGCGGCATCATGATGCTGACGGAAGCGACGGCTGACTTTCTCGACATCCCGGACCGCATGGACCCTGAGAGCAGCATTTACGGCGGTGCAGAATTCCTGACGCGACAGATGGAACGCGTTCCGGACAGTGTCGACGAACCCGATCGCACTTGGATGGCGCTCGCGGCCTACAACGTGGGATTCAACCACCTGAGGGACGCGATGCAGATCGTCGAATGGCAGGGCGGCGACCCGAACACCTGGGTCGACGTCAGCAAAGCATTGCCGCTGCTGTCGAACCAGCGCTGGTATTCACGCGTGCAGTACGGTTATGCGCGCGGCTGGGAGCCTGTCCTGTACGTCAACAACATTCGCAACTACTACAACATCATTCGCTGGATTACGGCGAACGCAGAGGATGCGGAAGGTGACGAGGATCCGGAAATCGATCCGTCCGAACTGGAGCTGATCGAGATCGCCAGCGCGGATTGAGAGTCACTGTCAGCGCCGGCTGGCAAAAAATCCCTGCAAAATTTCCGAGCATTCCTGCTGCATCAGGCCGCCGTTCACTTCGATGCGGTGATTGAGCAATCGATTGCTCGCGAGGTCCAGCACGCTGCCGGCCGCTCCGGCCTTGCTGTCATAAGCGCCGAAGACCAGTCGCCCGACACGCGCATGCAACATGGCGCCGACACACATGGCGCAGGGTTCGAGCGTCACGTACAGGTGCACGCCATTCAGTCGGTAGTTCTTCTCATGCAGTGCCGCTGCCCTAAGCGCCACGATCTCCGCGTGCGCCGTCGGGTCGGATGTTGCGACCGGCTGATTGCAGCCCAATCCTATCAGTTCGCCATTCCTGACCACGACCGCGCCGACCGGCACTTCGCCGGCGTCAGCGGCTCTCGCTGCCCCGGCAATTGCCAGCCGCATGAAGTGCCTGTCGCTTTCGGACCATGCACTCAACTCGATCCCCGTGATTGTTGGCTATCGCACAGAGGTGTGGTATTGGCTCGAGACATAATCTGTTGGCAGCATTTTGTCGAGTTGTTCACGAAGACGTATCCCTCATCAAACTTGAGCATCAACAGGAAACATACCATGCCCACCAAATCGACCAAGCGCTTGGCGCAAAAAAACCCTCGCAAGGACCAGAAAGCGACGACGTTGCTGCGGGCCGACCACAAGCTGGTCAGCGGTCTCTTTTCCGAGTATGAAAAGGCACGTTCCCTTGCAAAGAAGAAAACTTTGGTTGCGCAGATCTGCACCGAGCTCACTGTGCACGCCCAGGTGGAAGAAGAGATCTTCTACCCGGCATTCAAACAAGCTCTGAAAGACAAAGAGCTTGTACCCGAAGCCACGGTGGAACACGAAACCTTGAAGGAACTTATCGCTCAGCTCGAGGGCGTAGAGCCGGAGGGCGAAATGTTCGAGGCGAAGGTCAAGGTTCTATCGGAGTACGTGAAGCACCACGTAAAGGAAGAGCAGACCGAGATGTTCCCGAAGGCCGAATCCAGCAGCCTGGACATGGTGGAGTTGGGCGCCGCGCTCATCGAACGCAAGGCCGAGCTACTCGCTCAGCGGGCATAGCCGTTTGGACGCATGACGACGATTTCCGCATGCCGACGTGCGGCTAACAGGTTGAGCCATGGCTACCAAGAAGAAAAAGATCAGATCAAAAAAATCGCCCGCTCGAGCGAGGGCCGGGAAACGCGCCCCTCGAGCCAGAACCGGCGATACTGCCAATGACGCAGTCCTCCGAACGAACGACGTGATGGGCAAGCAGGCGCTTGCTGCGGATGAAGTGGCTGCTGCCATGCCGTTCAATGCCACAAAGGCATTCGAGTATGGCCACAAGCATGCCAAGGCGCCCCGCGCGGGAGCTACTGTGGATGTCGCCGCGGCATTGGCGGCCAGCACAGCCTCTGAAGAAAACACCACGGCGAAAACTGGACGAGCGGCGATCGACGGCGTGAACGCAACCGCCGGGACGCTCGAGCGCGTGCGGGTGGACGGGAGCGGCCAGGTATTGACCACCAATCAGGGGGTCCCCATAGCCGATAACCAGAGCTCGCTGAAAGCAGGGCTGCGGGGCCCGACGCTGCTCGAAGACTTCATTCTGCGTGAGAAGATCACGCACTTCGACCACGAACGCATCCCTGAGCGTATCGTGCATGCGCGCGGTTCGGGAGCGCATGGTTTCTTCGAGGCATACGACGCACTGACGAAACTGACGCGGGCAGCGCCTTTTGCGGCGGCCGGCAAAATCACGCCGGTGTTCGTTCGCTTCTCCACAGTCGCCGGAGAGCGGGGTTCCAAGGACACAGCCCGCGACGTGCGTGGCTTCGCCGTCAAATTCTACAGCGACGAGGGCAACTGGGATCTCGTGGGCAACAACATGCCGGTGTTTTTCATCCAGGATGCGATAAAGTTTCCGGATCTGGTGCATGCCGTGAAACCCGAGCCGCATCACGGGATGCCGCAGGCCGCCTCTGCCCACGACACTTTCTGGGATTTCGTTTCGTTGATGCCCGAGTCGACCCACATGTTGCTATGGATCATGTCGGATCGGGCCATTCCCCGGAGCTTCCGCATGATGCAGGGCTTCGGCGTTCACACGTTCCGGCTGGTCAACGCGAAGGGTGAGTCAGTCTTTTGCAAATTTCACTGGAAGCCGCTCTTTGGCACGCACTCACTGGTGTGGGATGAGGCCGTCAAGATATCCGGTGCCGACCCGGACTTCCATCGGCGCGACCTGTGGGAGGCGATCGAGTCCGGTGATTTTCCAGAGTGGGAGCTCGGTTTGCAGGTGTTCACGGAGGAACAGAGCAACGCTTTCAGCTTCGATGTGCTCGATGCCACAAAGCTCATACCCGAGGAATTGGTGCCGGTTGTTCCAGTTGGACGTATGGTGCTTAACCGCAACCCGGACAACTTCTTTGCCGAGACCGAGCAGGTCGCGTTCTGCACAGCACACATCATCCCGGGCATCGACTTCAGCAACGATCCGCTGCTTGCCGGGCGCATCCATTCGTACGTCGATACGCAGATTACCCGGCTCGGCGGTCCGAATTTTCACGAGATTCCCATCAACGCACCGCTTGCCCCGGTGCAGAACAACCAACGAGACGGGATGCACCGCCAGGCACTGCACCGCGGGCGGGTTTCGTATGAGCCGAATTCGCTCGCGGGCGGTTGTCCGTTTCAGGCTGGGACAGCCGGGTTCGAGTCTTTTCCGGCGCCTGTCCTCGAAGACAAATTGCGCGGCAAGCCGGAGAAGTTCGCCGAACACTACGCTCAGGCAACCTTGTTCTTCGACAGCCAGACCGATGTGGAGAAGGCGCACATCATTGCCGCATTCCGGTTCGAGCTCAGCAAGGTGGGCGTGCCGGCCATTCGCGAACGCATGCTCGCGTCACTGGTCAACGTCTCGCGGGATCTTGCCGCGGGCGTCGCCGGCGGGCTGGGCATGGATATCCCGAAAGGTCTGCCAAAAGCACTCGCCAAAGCGATCTCGCCGGAGGTCGACGCTTCTCCGGCGTTGTCGCTAACGGCACTCCCGGGTGAATGCGGGATACGCACGCGGCAGATCGCGATGCTGGTTGCCGACGGGGTGCACGGTGCCTCGCTGGTTACCCTGCTCAAAGCGATATCGGCCGCAGGGGCGGTGGGGCATTTTGTGGGTCCTCGCGTCGGTAAGTTCAAGACGCTCGAAGGTGGCGAAGTTGAAGCCGGCAAGTCGCTGGAGAATTCGCCTTCGGTATTGTTTGATGCGCTGGTGCTGCCTGACGGTGCGAAGGCGATCGAGACGTTGGCACGTGACGGTCACACAATGGAATATCTGAAAGATCAGTTTCGACACTGCAAGACCATCCTCGCTCTCGGTGCTTCGCGGAAGTTGCTCGAAATGGCTGGAATCCCGACCTCCAAAGGCAAGGATGCGGGGATACTCATATCAGACTCGGCAGGTGCCCGAGATACGGCGCCTGACTTCATCCTGGCAATCGAAGCACATCGGCACCCATCACGCGATAGCGATCCACCAATGCTGTAGGCGCCACACCGTGCCGCATTGGGAAGCGGCGTTGACTATGCCGGGTGGAGCGATTTGGAATGCCATTGCGGACTCTTCACAATTGTAGTCGCAGCAGTGACGCCAAATAGTCCAAGACCTTTTCGCTGAAGGGTCGCTGTTGCCATTCGGACAATGTAACTGCTTTGGAGTGCGCAACGTCCTGCAGGAATATTTCGATCTGACGGGCAGCAAAGGCCGCGTTGAAGATATTCAGGTTGGCCTCGTCGTTCAGTGCAAAGGACCGACTGTCGAAGTTGGTCGACCCCACCGACACCCAGAGCCCATCGACAATCATCACCTTGCAGTGGTACATGGTCGGCTGATATTGGTAGATCTCGAGGCCGGCTTCGAGCAATTGCCCCCAGCGCGCGCGCGAGGCGCGTAGAACCGTCTCGGCGTCCATGTGTTCGCCTGGCGTGACGATCTTGACGAGGACCCCTCGTTTTGCGGCTGCCACCAGCGCCTTCGCGGTCAGGTCGTCCGGAACGAAATAGGCGCTTGAAAGGTGGATTGTTCTTGCGGCGGCGGTGATCGCAAGCAGGTACATCAAGCGCATGCTCTCGCTGCCACCCGCTGGGGAGCTGCTGAACATTTGACCCGCGTTGTCACCATGTCGTGTCAACGCAGGAAAATACTCGACGCCGTGCAAGACTTCTCCCGTAACCTTGATCCAATTGTCCATGAATACCGCCTGCATCTGCGCCACAACCAGGCCTTCGGCGCGGAAATGCGTGTCGCGCCAATGGTCGGGATCCTGAGCGTTCCCACTCCACGCGTCGGCGATGCCGACGCCCCCGGTGAAGCCCACCTTGCCGTCGACAACCAGCACCTTGCGGTGCGTGCGGTTGTTCATGCGGTGGAGGTGGTACCAGACAGGTGCGTGAAATCTCTGTACGTCGACCCCTGCGCGTTTCATCATCTCAAGCTGTGCTGGATCGAGCTTGTTACTGCCCAGCCAGTCGAGAAGCACGTGCACCCGTACGCCGGCCCGGGCTCGGTCCGAGAGCGCCGCAGCAAATTGTTGACCGATTGAACCGGACCAATAGATGTAGCTCTCGAACGTGATCGACGTCTCTGCCCCGCGAATCGCCGTGAGCATCGCCGGGAAGATCTCGTCGCCGTTCAGCAGCACATCGAAGCGATTGCCCTCGACGATCGCGGGGCCCAGCAGCACGCCCATGGCGCGATCGAACTGGCGATCCTGAGCGTCATAGAGACGCGCGATCGACTGCTGAATCGTCTTTTCGCCGCTTTTGAGGTTGAGCACCAGCAATATCGTACCGATAGTAATTGCGACGACGGTGATTGCAATGAAGATGTTCCCCATGTTTGTAGCACCTCCGAGGGCCAACCCCATCATCATCACTCTGCACGGAACACCCGTATGTTCGCCAGCACGCAGAGCGTGTTGTTGAAGTCCCGCGCGTCATGTGGGCTAACGCACAGATCGACCGAACTCGTCGACTCATACTTTCACCTCGTGAGGATACATCGAACCGAAAAGTTCTGGGCCGAGAAGCACGTCGACATTCGAAACAACATTTGGAGAAGAACATGACTGAACAGACGATAGAGCGTAACCGCAACTCTAGAGCCAACCGCGATCCGATCACGGGCGCGGCTGGAGCGCATCCGGTAGGAACGGGAGTCGGCGCGGCTGCAGGTGGCGCAGCAGGTGCCCTGGCAGGATCAGTGGTGGGGCCTGTGGGCACAGCCGTCGGCGCAGTAGCAGGCGCCGTGGCGGGTGGTCTTGCCGGCAAGGGAGTTGCCGAAGCGATCGACCCGACGGTTGAGAACGCATACTGGCGCGACAACTATGCGAGCCGATCCTACGTCAAGAAAGGTGAAACCTTCGAGGATTATGGACCGGCGTATCGCCTCGGATTCGACTCCTACGAGCGCTCCGATGGCCGCACGTTCGATCAGGTGGAACCCGACCTCAAGCGCGACTGGGAGAGCAGCAAAGAGTCATCAAACCTGACATGGGATCGCGCAAGGAATGCGAGCCGTGACTCCTGGCAGCGCGTAAGCAATGCAATCGAGCGCGCGATTCCTGGCGATTCCGATCGCGACGGCAAGTAAGCAGCGCTCCGCAAATGCAACGGCAGGGGCGAGAGGTCGATCTTCATCCTCCGCCGTTCGCATGTGCGCTGCGTTCCGAGGTCGGCCGCCATTCACAGGCGGTCGACCTGGGACTCATGCGTAGTCAATCTAGCCGTCCTGGAGAGTACAGCCATGAAACGCACCGTATTTCACGACAGAGAATCTGAATTTCCGAGCGTGGACTTCGAGGCCAATAACGCCTTACTGCGGGCCAATGCCGAGGCTGCTTGTGACGATTCCGCCAGCGAGGACTTATACGACGTCGAAGGCGAGTTTGCAGAAGTCGCCATCATTGTCCGCAAAGTGCTTCACGGATTGCACTGAATTCGGCCGCTGTCCACGCCCCCAAGCCGGAGAGCCGAATACCTGCCAAGCCCGAGCCCCAACAAAACCATCTCCTGGCTGCCCTGTTGCCAGAGGTTCAAGGCCGCCTGTTCCCGTACCTGGAGCTGGTGCCGCTGCCATTGCGAGCCGTGATGTATGAGTCCGGCCATGCCATGCGCCACGTCCATTTTTCCCACCGATTCCATCATCTCGCTGCAGTACGGCATCATTCCATCGACCAGCAGCTGTGTCGCTGGCTGCTATTGTCGATGGATCGTCTAGCCGACAGCCGCCTGACGATGACGCAGGAGTTTATCGGCAATGTGCTCGGGGTCCGCCGCGGTGGATAGCCCTCTACTCCCACTCGATCGTCGCCGGCGGCTTCCCGGAGATGTCGTAAACCACGCGGGAGATGCCGGCTACCTCGTTGATAATGCGCAACGACACATGCTCGAGGAAGTCATAGGGCAGTCTCGCCCAGCGGGCAGTCATGAAATCGATCGTCTCAACCGCCCTCAACGCGACGACGAAATCGTACCGCCGTCCGTCACCCATGACGCCGACTGACCGGACGGGCAGAAACACGGCGAACGCCTGGCTGACTTTGTCGTAAAGATCCTGCTTACGCAGTTCTTCGATGAAAATCTCATCGGCAAGCTGCAACAACGCGACGTACTCCGGCCTGACTTCGCCCAGCACGCGCACCCCGAGGCCCGGACCCGGAAACGGATGCCGATAGACCATTTCGCGAGGCAGGCCAAGTTCAAGGCCGATTTGCCGCACTTCGTCCTTGAACAGCTCGCGTAGCGGTTCGACCAGCTTCATGCGCATTTTCAATGGCAGGCCACCAACGTTGTGATGCGATTTGATCACGTGTGCCTTGCCGGTTTTCGCCCCGGCCGATTCGATTACGTCCGGATATATCGTGCCCTGCGCGAGCCAATGCACGTCCTTGAGCCTAATCGCTTCTTCCTCGAATTCGTCGATGAACAGGCCGCCAATGACCTTGCGTTTCTCTTCCGGATCGGCGATGCCACGCAGTGCAGTAAAGAAGCGATCTGCTGCATCGACGCGAATCACATTGACCCCGAGGTGGTCGGCGAAAGTCTGCATGACATGATCGCCTTCGCGGTAACGCAGCAGGCCGTGATCGACAAAGACGCAGGTCAGCTGATCACCGATTGCCTTGTGCAGCAAGGCCGCCACTACCGAGGAATCGACGCCGCCGGAGAGACCGAGCAGCACTTTGTCCTTGCTGACCGCCTGGCGGACGTGCGCTATGGCATCTGCGACGATATTGCTTGCCGTCCAGTCGCCGGGACAGCCGCAGATGTCGCGAACGAATCGCCGCATTATGGCCTGTCCCTGCGGCGTGTGCGTAACTTCGGGGTGAAACTGCACACCGTAGTAACGGCGCTGGCGATCTTCCATTGCAGCAAGCGGCGAGTTCCTGCTCCTGCCGGTGATGACGAAGCCCGGTGGAACGCGGTCCACCCGATCGCCGTGGCTCATCCACACTTTCAGCACCCGGGACGCGCCGCCGCCGGAATCGTCGAGGCCCGACAGGAGATCGGAATCGAGCGGCGTAATCTCGGCGTAACCGAATTCACGGTGACTGGAAGTTTCGACGCTGCCGCCGAGTTGCGCCGCCATGGCCTGCATCCCGTAACAGATGCCGAGTACCGGCACGCCGAATTCGAACACCGCCTGAGACACGCGCGGCGGATTTTCGACATTCACTGAGTCCGGACCGCCGGACAGGATGATGCCGGCCGGCCGGAAGTTCCGGATCGACGCGTCGTCCGCATCCCAGGGCTGGATCTCGGAATACACGCCGCATTCGCGAACGCGCCGCGCGATGAGTTGTGTGTACTGGCCGCCGAAATCAACGATCAGGATGCGGTGCGCGTGTATATCGGGAATTGCGGCGTGCAATTTTGCTTTTGTTGCCTGGCTCATGACTTTTGTCGGCGCTGCAAAATGTCAGGTACTGCTTCGATAATTCGGCGCTTCCTTGGTAATGGTCACATCGTGCACATGACTTTCGCGCATGCCGGCTACCGTAATCTTGACGAACTTAGGCCGCGTCCGCATTTCGTCAATGTTGTGGCTTCCGGTGTATCCCATGGCTGCACGCACTCCGCCAATCAGCTGGTGCACGATAGCCACCACCGAGCCTTTGTAGGCAACCCGGCCTTCGATGCCTTCCGGCACCAGTTTCTCCAGTTCCTCGGTCGCGTCCTGGAAATAGCGGTCCTTTGAACCGTGCTTCTGCCCCATGGCACCGAGCGAGCCCATGCCGCGATAGGTTTTGTACGAGCGGCCCTGGTACAACTCGACCTCGCCCGGCGATTCCTCGGTGCCCGCGAACAGGCCTCCGATCATCACAGAGTACGCGCCGGCGACGATGGCCTTGGCGATGTCGCCGGAATAGCGGATGCCGCCATCGGCGATCAACGGCACACCTTTCGAGGCCAGTGCTTCGGCCACTTCGGCAACCGCGGATATCTGCGGCACGCCGACGCCCGCAACCACCCGCGTGGTACAGATGGAGCCCGGCCCGATACCCACTTTGACACCGTCGGCACCGGCCTCGACCAGCGCCAGCGCCGCATCCCCGGTGACTACGTTGCCGCCGATAACCTGCAAGTCCGGGTATTGTTTCTTGATGCGGCGGATGCGCTCGAGTACGCCCTTGGAAAAGCCGTGCGAGGTATCGACCACGACGACGTCCACGCCGGCAGCCACCAGGGCGGCGACGCGCGCATCGCTGTCCTGGCCGGTCCCGACCGCCGCACCGACTCGCAATGCGCCACGCGTATCCCTGCAGGCATGCGGATGTTCGGTGGCTTTCTGGAAATCTTTGGCGGTGATCATGCCGCGCAATTCGAAATTGTCGGACACGACCAGTACTTTCTCGATGCGGTGCTGGTGCAACAGCGACAGGACTTCGTCGTCCGGTGCGCCTTCGCGCACCGTGATGAGTCGTTCCTTCGGCGTCATCACGGTCGATACCGGTGCATCGAGCTGCGTTTCGAAACGCAGATCGCGATGGGTCACGATGCCGAGCGTCTCGTTGTTCTTGACCACGGGCACGCCGGAGATTTTCTTCGCGCGAGTCAGGTCGATGACTTCGCGGATGGTCATGTCAGGCGTAACCGTGATCGGATCACGCACGATGCCGCTCTCGTATTTCTTGACCCTGGCAACTTCGCCCGCCTGCTGTTCCGGTTGCATGTTCTTGTGAATGATGCCGATGCCGCCTTCCTGCGCCATGGCAATGGCCAGGTTCGCTTCGGTCACCGTGTCCATGGCGGCGGACATCAACGGAATGTTCAGGTTTATTTCGGCCGTCAGGCGCGTGGTCAGGTCGACTTCGCGGGGCAGCAGGTCGGAGTAAGCCGGCTGCAGGAGTACATCGTCAAAAGTGAGAGCTTCCTTGTCGATGCGCATGGGCCCTGATCTGTCCGCGATGAATAAAGCCGGCGATTGTACGCACAGCCAGATCATGGGTAAACGCCGGCACCGAATTTCCGCCGGGTGATGGCCCGGTGTCGCACCTGGCCGTGCGCGCAGCCCGGGCCGGGGCGCGAATTTCCCGCCCGGGGCCGTATACTGGCACGGTGAACGGAAACCTCGAGAATGGCACGGCCATCACTGTCAGCGAGCTGAATCGCCGTGCCCGCAACCTGCTCGAGCAGGGTATGACCCGCGTCTGGGTGGTCGGCGAACTGTCGAATCTCGCCAGGCCGGCATCGGGCCACCTGTATTTCAGCCTGAAAGACGAAACCGCGCAGATCCGGTGCGCATGGTTCCTGCAGCGGCAGCGCGGCCCGACTATCGGCCAGCGCAGCGGCTTCAAGGACGGCGATCGCATGCTCGCATTCGGCCGAGTCAGCATTTACGAAGCGCGCGGCGACTACCAGCTGATCGTGGAGCAACTGGAGCCCGCCGGCGAGGGCGCGCTGCGCCGCCAGTTCGAAGTTCTGAAAAAAAAGCTCGCTGCCGAAGGCCTTTTCGATGCCGAGCGCAAGAAGCCACTGCCGGCCCTGCCCCGGCGGATCGGCGTCATCACTTCTCCCAGCGGTGCGGCCATACGCGACATACTCAGCGTGTTGAAACGACGATTCCCGGCCATCCCGGTCATCGTCTATCCCTCCGCAGTACAGGGCGAGACCGCAGCAATGGAACTTCGCGATGCGCTGGCCTCTGCGTTACGCCGCAACGAATGCGATGTGCTTATCATCGGTCGGGGCGGCGGCTCGCTCGAGGATCTTTGGTCATTCAACGACGAGGCGCTGGCGCGCGCCATCGCTGCATGCCCGATTCCGGTTGTCAGCGCCGTCGGGCACGAGGTGGACTTCACCATCTGTGACCTGGTTGCGGATGTCCGGGCTCCGACGCCGAGCGGCGCGGCCGAACTCGTGGTGCCGGACCAGGCGGAATGGCAACGCATGTTCGTCTCGCTCGCCTCCCGAAACGCGACGCTAGTGCGCCGGCATCTGCAAAACCGTTACCAGAGGCTGGACTGGTTGAGCCGGCAGTTGATGCAGATGAGTCCGGCGGCGACACTTGCGCGACAAAAGGACTGGCTTCGAAACCTGCGCCAGCTCCTGGCCGCTTCCATGCGCCACGGCCTCGGCGTACGCGGTCGCATGCTGGACCAGGCCACATCGCGGCTGATGCAGCTATCGCCGGCCCTGAACGTGCAACGGGCCGTGCACAGGCTGTCGGCACTGCACCGGCAACTGAATGCCGCCGCCGAAACGAGGGTGCAGTCTGCGAATCACCGGCTCGACCTTGCCATGCGAGCGCTGCATGCGGTCAGTCCGCTGGCGACGCTGCAACGCGGTTATGCCATCGTGAAGGACGTTGCCAGCGGCCGGCTCCTGACAGACATCACACAAGTCTCGGCCGGTGATCGAATCGAGGCGCAGCTCGCGAAGGGCGTCGTATCGGCGACCGTCGATACGGTCCGCGGTGGATCCAATGCATAGGTTGTTAGTGTTGGCCGTGCTGCTCATGCTGTCATGCATTCAGCATGCGTACGGCATGCCTGCACATACACCCCGGCCCGGCGGGGTCGCCGTGATCGACGCGGGACCGGCGGATAATTCAAGGCCGGTGGCCATTTTCAACGGGCGAAAGGCGCTCGTTGCTGAAGTCGATGGCCGATGGCGGGCCATCGTCGGTATTCCGCTGGAGCACGAGCCCGGCGCCGCGACGGTCAGGCTGCAATCTGCCGGCGGCGCGGAACGAACCGTGTCCTTCGAGATCCATGCTCATGCTTATCCGGAGCAACGGTTGACGGTGAGCCGGAAGTACGTCGAGCCCGACCCGGCGGAGCTCGAGCGCATCGCCCGCGAACGCAAGGTACTCGATGCTGCGATTTCCGCCTGGAGCGATCCGGCGCCGCCGGTGCTAGGGCTGCACCCTCCCGTCGACGGCGCACGCAGTTCGAGTTTCGGCTTGCGACGATTTTTCAACGATCAGCCGCGTTCCCCGCACAAAGGTATGGACATCGCTGCTGGCCTAGGCACCGGGATCCGCGCGCCGGCGGCCGGAACCGTTATTGCAGACGGAGAATTTTTCTTCAACGGCAATACAGTGGTCATCGATCACGGACAGGGATTTGTCACGATGTACTGCCACCTGGATTCTATCGGCGTAGCGACCGGTCAGGAGCTCGAACCCGGGGCTTTGCTGGGCACGGTCGGTGCAACCGGCAGGGTGACCGGCGCACACCTGCACTTCGCGGTGTACCTGAACGGTACGGCGGTCGATCCCGCGCTATTCCTGCCGGCCGCTCCCTGAGGCGAATCCGCAGCTTTCGAAGAAACTGCAGATCACGGGTCGAAACGCGTCCATGTCGACCAGGAAGGAATCGTGTCCGCGGATACAGGCGAGCGGCACGAAGCGAACATCCGGCACGACCGCTGACAGGCCCTCCGCCAGTTGTTGCTGCTGATGCAATGGAAAGAGTATGTCGGTCTCGACGCCAATCACCAGCGCACGCGCAAGCTTCACTTTGCCGAAACCGGACTTGAGAGAGCCGCCGTGTTCGGCAAGATCGAACAGATCGGAAGCGCGGGACAGGTACAGATAGCAATTCGGATCGAATTGCCCGGTAAAGCGGTTGGCGTGCATCTCGAGGTAGGACTCGACCGAAAAATCGGGGTTGAACGGGTCGCCGGCGTGCCGCTCCGCCGTCACGCGCTCCCTGCCGAAACGTTGTTCCCATTCTTTGGCGGAACGGTAGGTGATCATGCCGAGCTTTCGCGCCAGTCGTTGCCCGGTGATCGGCGGAGCCGCGGGATCGTAGTCGCCACCCAGCCATTTCGGGTCCTGCCGGATCATTTCGCGTTGCAGTGAGCGCACCGCGATGGCAAAGGGCAAGGCCCGCGTGGCCGAAGAGATCAGGATAAGGCCGTCGCTGAAGCCCGGATGCCGCACGCAGAAGCCGAGTGCAGTCATGCCGCCCATGGAACAGCCGATGACGGTGTGCAGTTTCTCGAGTCCGAGGTGTCTTGCCACCACGTAGCCGCCTTCGGCGACATCCTCAAGGCTTAAGACCGGGAACCTCAGCCGATACCGTTCCCCGGTCTGCGGGTCTAGGGATGCAGGCCCGGTCGAGCCAAAACAGCTGCCGAGGGAATTTATGCATATGACGAAATAGTGGTCGGTATCGAGTGGCAAGCCGGATCCGATCATCTCTTCCCACCACCCGGGCGCCGGATTTTCCGCCGAGGACGCGGCGTGCGCCGATGGTGAAAGGCCGGTGAATACCATGATCGCGTTGTCGCCTTTGCCCCGCAACGTTCCCCAGGTTTCGAACGCAATCGACGGCGATTCGAGCCAGCCACCGCGGTGCATCGGGAAGCGGCCTTCGACCCTGGCGAATTGAGGCGAGGAATTCACGGATTCATTTATATCAGCATCGATGCGTTGGCCAAATCCTGCTCTATCGCCGCGTGTGCTTCATGAGCCGCTGGCGCTTCCGCTCCTGTCGAGGTGTCAGCTTGTTGCGGCGGCCTTTGAACGGATTCTCTCCGGTCTTGAATACCAGCCGCACCGGCGTGCCTTTCAGTCGAAAGGCCTTGCGAAACCAGTTCATGAGATAGCGCCGGTAGACATCCGGCACTCTCTCGGTCTGATTGCCATGGATGACGATGACCGGCGGATTGCGGCCGCCCTGGTGAGCGTAGCGCAATCGGATCCGGCGGCCCCGCACCAGCGGCGGGGTATGGGCGATGACGGCGTTCTCCAGTTCGCGCGTCAGGTCACCGGTGGCCAGATCGCGGGTCGCGGCGCGGTATGCGTTGTCGACCGCCGGCAGCAGGTCGCCCACCGCGGTCCCGTGCAGCGCGGATATCGTGATGCGCTTGGCGAATTCGAGAAATGGCAGGCGACGGTCCAGCGCATCGCGCACTTCCCGTCGCTGTGCCGCGGTCAGGCCATCCCACTTGTTGATGACCACCACGAGCGCCCTGCCGCGCTCGACGATGAGCCCCATGAGGCTCACGTCCTGTTCCGTGACCCCTTCGTGCGCGTCCAGCACCGCAATCACGACGCCGGCGCGCTCTATTGCTTGTAATGCTTTGATAATACTAAATTTTTCGACCGTCTCATGAACTTTCGAGCGTCGCCTCACACCGGCCGTGTCGATCAGCACGTAGGATTTTCCGTCACGCTCGAACGGCACCTTGATGCTGTCGCGCGTGGTGCCAGGCTGGTCGAACACCAGCAGCCGTTCCTCGCCGACGAGGCGGTTGATCAGCGTCGACTTGCCGACATTGGGGCGGCCGATCACCGCGATGTGCAGCGCATCCGGGTCCGTGGATATTTCGTCCGCTTCATCGGCTTCGTCTGCCTGATCGGCATAGGGAGCCAGCACTTCATCGACGAGCGCCGAAATTCGATCGCCGTGCGCTGCGGAAATCGCGACTGGCTCTCCGAGTCCGAGGCTGTGAAATTCGGTCGATGCGATGGCCGGGTCGAGGCCTTCGGATTTGTTGACCGCGAGCCAGGATGATTTTGCGTGTTGCCGCACAAGTTCGGCAACATGCTCGTCGGCGGCGGTGCGCCCGGCGCGGCCATCAACCAGCACGATGGCGACATCGGCCTCAGACAAGGCACGCACGGTTTGCTCTACCATCAATTCGCTGATGCCGGTTTCGCCTCCCTCGACGCCGCAGGTATCGACGACGATGTAGGGAACGGGACCGAGTTTGCCGAAACCATACTGCCGGTCGCGCGTCAGTCCCGGAAAGTCCGCGACCAGCGCGTCGCGTGACTTGGTCAGCCGGTTAAAAAGTGTCGATTTGCCGACATTGGGCCGACCGATCAATGCGATGACTGGGAGCATGGGGAAGCACGTACGAAACGTGTCTTAAGTCTTTTCTTCGGCGACGTCGCCGGCGTTTCCGGGCCGTTTCGGCAGGTTCACGGCAAAGGCTGTCAACGTGCCGTCCTCGGATTGCACCAGCAGGCGCGTACCGACGACGACGGGCGCGCCAAAGAACAAGCTTTTCCCGGAGCGAAGGCGCGCAACCGGCGTACCGTCTTCGTTGCTGAAAAAATGCACATAGCCTTCGAAATCCCCAACCACCACGGTGTTGTTGAACGCGACCGGTGCCGTCGGAGTCCGGCGCAACAGTGCGTCCTGCCGCCACACGTCGCTGCCACTACGCCGCAACGCAATCAGCTCGCCGTTGTCCGCAACGATGTAGACGTTGTTCCAGTCGGCACCGATGCCGGCATAGGTCGAGATCTCGCGTGCCCACAGGACCTGACCGGACTCTGCCGCGAGCGACGCCACGCGTCCCTGGTAGCCGGCCGCGTACACGTCCTGTCCTACCGTGGCCATGTAGCCGTCGATGTCGGAAAGCCGCTCGAGGTCGGAGCGGCCCGATGGCGGCGACATCATGACTTCCCACTCGGTTACGCCATCCTCCAGCGACACCGCGATCAGGCGCCCGTTATCGAATCCCGCGATGACGGATCGTCCCACGATAAGCGGTGTCGCGGCGCCGCGTAATGTCAATGCCGGTGACGACTGCTCGATCGACCAGCGTTCGGTGCCGTCGAGGGCTGAAAGCGCTCGCAGTACGCCGTTGATCGTGTACACGATAACGACATCATCCTTGATCATCGGTGACGCCAGCACTTCGCCGACCACGTTGCTGCGCCAGGCTGTGCTGCCATCGGTGCTGCGGAGCGCAACCACATCGCCGTCGGGGCCGGCAACCACCACCAGCCCACTGCCGACTCCGGGGCCAGCCGAAAGCCTGACTTCGAGCTCCTGCCGCCATTGGAGTTTTCCGGACTCCGGATCGAACGCACTGACCTTGCCATCGTGGCTCGCCGCATAAACCCACCGGCCATCGCCTGCCGGGGTCAGGTTGATGCGCAACAGTTCCGAGCCCTTACCGAGTTTCGCCGACCAGACTTTTCGCACATCCAGCGTCTGCTTGAAATCTGTCAATTCCTTAGGAGGCAATTCGTCGTCCTTGCCGCCGAAAATGCCGCAGCCGCCGGCTACAGTGCATAGCAGCGCGATGCTTAGCAGACGGTTGATCGCGGTCACTGTGCGTCCTCCTCCACAGTCGGATCGGCAACTCCGGCAGCCTCTTCGACGGGCACCTGCAGGGTTTCATCGACGGCTACGACCTCGCCGGGTTCCGGCAGATCGTTGATCTTCATCTGCACCAGCGTGCGGTCGACCGTGAGCCGGGTCGGATCGTCGCTCACGGCAACGGCATAGGCTTCAGCCGCTTCCTCGAATCGCCCGAGTGCAACATAGGCATCGCCAAGCACTTCGTTGTAGCGCGCCGAAAAAGCGCCGGCCGGCTGGCCGCTCAGGAGTTCCACGGCTTCTGCCGCCTTGTCCTGATAGAGCAATACCCGCGCGAGGCGCAATCGCGCTACCGGCTTGAGTTCTGCATTGCCCCGCGACTCCAGCAACGCGCGCAGGGTGACGGCGGCGTCCTGGTCGCGCCCTTTGTCCATGTAAAGTCGCGCCATCGCGAGGCGCGCCTGCGCGGCGTAGGCAGTCGCAGCGTACTGGTCATACAAAGTTGCCGCAGTCGATTCGGACGGCTCGAGGCTGCCGCTCGCCACATTGTCCAGGAGGGATTCATACAGCGCGGACGCTTCGAGCTGCGCGGTCTTTTGCGCAGACTGCCAGTAGTTCCAGCCTGCCAGGAGCGCGATGCCGAGGACTATGCCGCTGATGACATAGCGGCCGTTCTCCTGCCACCAGGTGCGCATGATCTCCAGTTGTTCTTTTTCCGATAGGTCTTCCACGAAACTCGCCTTTTTGATTGCCCTTTGTTGCTGCCAGCCAAAGTCGTCGATGGCCGGCGATGCATGGATTGTCAGCTGGCGTGCAAACGCTGCTGCAATTCTCCCGCCAACGCGCTGACGGCTACGTCGAACTGATCCTCTGCGTCGCGCAACGGTTTGACCGCTACCCGGTCGCCGCTCACCTCATCCTCGCCGAGGATTACGGCATACCGCGCGCCACTCTTGTCGGCACGCTTCAACTGCGCCTTGAAGTTGCCGCCGCCCAGGTTCAGTTCCGGCCTGATCGGCGGCGATGCGTCGCGTAAGGCCTCGGCTACTGCAAATGCGGCGCTGGTCGCCCGGTCGCCGACGGCCACGACATAGACATCCGGCACCCGTTCGTCCGCTTTGCCGCCGCAGACCTCGTACAGCGCGACCAGGCGCTCGACCCCCATGGCCCAGCCGATGGCAGGTGTCGGGCGGCCGCCCAGTTTTTCCACCAGGCCGTCATAGCGCCCGCCGGAGCAAACCGCCCCCTGTGCGCCCAGCGCATCCGTCAGCCATTCGAAGACCGTACGGGAGTAATAGTCCAATCCGCGCACCAGCCGTGGATTGACCGTATAGGGGACCCCGGCAGCATCCAGAAATTCCATTACCGCAGCAAAATGCGCCGCCGATCCGGCGTCGAGGAAATCGAGCATCCGCGGCGCGGCGGCTATGATCTCCTGCAAATCCGGGTTTTTGCTGTCCAGAATGCGCAGCGGATTCTGCCCGAGGCGGCGCATACTATCCTCATCCAGCCGGTTTTTCACTGCCGAAAAGTAGCGAACGAGTTCCTCGCGGTAGCCATTCCTCGATTCCGGTGTGCCCAGCGAATTGATTTCCAGGGTCAGCCGGGACAGGCCCAGTCGCTTCCACAGGCGCGCGCACATAATGATGAGTTCCGCATCGACATCCGGTCCTGCGTAGCCCATGGCTTCGACATCGAACTGGTGAAACTGCCGATAGCGGCCTTTTTGCGGCTTCTCGTGCCGGAACATCGGTCCGACTGTCCACAGCTTCTGGCGCTGATTGTGCAGCAGCCCATGGCTGATCCCGGCGCGGACCATGCCGGCTGTCGCTTCTGGCCGCAGTGTCAGGCTATCTCCGTTGCGATCGACGAAGGTATACATTTCCTTCTCGACGATGTCCGTGACCTCGCCGATAGACCGTCGAAACAGCTCCGTTTGTTCGATGATCGGCAGGCGAATCTCGCGGTAGCCGTAGGATTCCACGACTTCGCGCACGACGACCTCGAGAGTC
>CAYXKM010000319.1:0-8170 GCA_964465665.1 uncultured Woeseiaceae bacterium | reverse complement strand
CCGCTGACGCTGAATCAGCAATATACCGTCACCGCCTGTCTCCGCGAGTGGGAAATGCGATTGGTTGTGAATTACAAGATCGAGGATACCAGCGGCAAGCTGCATACAAAGGGACGAACCGTGCAAGTACCCGTCGGCGCGGTGGATCACGAGCTGCGTATCGGATCGCCGGATATTCTAATCGAGAATGTCAGGAAACGACTGCAGTCGCTCGGCAAACTTTGATCGACCATGACCGACTTTGATATGAATGTCCGGCTCGAGCAATTTGCCGGGATGTCGGCTGCGGAGTTCCTGCTGCATCGTGAGCCCATGTTGTTAATTGACCGACTCGTTTATACCCTGGACCGTCGGACAACCTGTGAGTGGGACGTAGTTGAAGGTGGGCCGTTTGTGGAGCCAGGGCTTGGAGTCGCTGCCTATATAGGCGTGGAATTCATGGCACAATGCATAGCTGTGCATGCAGGAGTACGCGCTCGAGCCAGAGGATTCAGCCCATCGCTTGGGTTTTTGCTCGGTACCCGGCATTACAAGACAATCTCACCACGCTTTGGTCTCGGCGAGACCTTCCGGGTGACTTGCGAGGAGCTGATTCGCGATTCAAACGGTATGGGATCCTACGACTGCAGTATCTTGCTTCGCGGAAATTCGGTTGCCGAAGCTCGCCTGTCGGTGCTGGAAAAAGATCGAGGTCGGGAATTAGTTGGCTGACCTGAAAGAGACAATTCTGGTCACAGGTGCCAGTTCCGGCATTGGCCGCGCCATAGCTGTGCGCCTTGGGCGGGATGGGTTTGCAGTCGTCGTGCATTACTCGGGCAATCGCAATGGCGGCGAGCACACACTGATCGAGATCGAAGCTGGCGGTGGTTCAGGGCGTTTGCTGGCGTTCGATGTAACCGATGCAGACTCAACACAGACTGCGATCGAGAACGATATAACCGCAAACGGCGCGTACTACGGAGTTGTATGCAATGCCGGGATCACGCGAGACGGCGTGTTTCCTATGTTGTCGCAAGATGATTGGAAGCACGTAATCGACGTGAATCTGAATGGCCTGTACAACGTGTTGAAACCAATCGTCATGCCACTGATCAGGCGCCGCAAGCCAGGTCGGATAGTAACGATATCGTCCGCCGCTGGCATGATGGGCAATCGGGGGCAGGTGAATTACAGCGCATCAAAGGCTGGCATCATTGGTGCAACAAAGGCGTTAGCTATCGAACTTGCAAAACGTCAAATTACTGTCAATTGCGTCGCTCCCGGACTGATCGAGTCGGCTATGACGGAAAAACTGCCCATGGAAAAGATTCTGGGCCTCATCCCGGCCAACCGCATCGGCAAACCTGAGGAAGTCGCTGCCTTAGTTTCCTTCCTTTGCTCTAGCGATGCCGCATATATAACGAGACAGGTACTTTCGATTAACGGCGGAATGTATTGATGCACCGGGTAGTAATAACAGGCATCGGCGCACATTCCGCCATAGGCAGCACTTGGAAAGAAGCTGAGGTGTCACTCAAGTCGCTGAAAAATCGCATACGGCACATGGACGACTGGGACGTTTACGACGGATTGCACACGCGTCTTGGCAGCCCGGTGGATTTCAGTATTCCAGAGCACTTCGAGCGCAAGACAACTCGAAGCATGGGTCGCGTGTCACTTATGGCTACCGCAGCCAGCGAAAATGCGCTGCGCGACTCTGGCTTGCTGGACGATCCGGCACTTAAATCCGGGCGGGTGGGTATTGCCTATGGGTCATCCTCCGGCAGCACTGACGCCATTGCCGATTTCGCGAACATGCTGATCAACAAGTGCCTCGACGGCATTACAGCAACGACTTACATCCGCATGATGGCACATACGACGCCGGTTAATGTTGGCGTGTATTTTGGCCTGAAAGGGCGCGTTATTACGACGTCCAGTGCCTGCACGTCCGGTAGCCAGGGAATTGGCTATGCGTACGAGGCAATCCGAAATGGCTATCAGGACATTATGTTGGCAGGCGGCGGCGAAGAACTGTGCCCAACGCAGGCTGCCGTATTCGATACTCTTTATGCCACCAGCACCAGAAACGACGAACCGGAAGCAACCCCGCGACCATTCGATAAGGACCGCGATGGGCTGGTGATCGGCGAGGGGGCGTGCACGCTAATTCTGGAACGTCGAGACCTGGCAATGGCGCGCAGCGCAAAGATTTACGCGGAAATCGTTGGTTTTGACAGCAACTCCGACGGCCAACATGTTACCCAGCCATCCCCCAGAACGATGCAGGGAGTAATGGAACTTGCGCTCGAGAATGCTGGCTTGCATCCAAAGGCCATCGGATACGTCAGTGCCCACGGCACGGCAACAAATCTAGGCGATATTGCGGAATCTCATGCCACGCTTCGCGTGTTTGGTGAAAACATTCCG
Source organism: uncultured Woeseiaceae bacterium (assembly GCA_964465665.1). Lineage (GTDB taxonomy): Bacteria > Pseudomonadota > Gammaproteobacteria > Steroidobacterales > Woeseiaceae > JAKEGN01. Next base: position 5,761 of record CAYXKM010000319.1, on the reverse strand, counting down.
ATCAGTTCGTTAAAGAGCTATACGGGCCATACGCTCGGCGCCTGCGGCGCCCTTGAATCCTGGCTGGCGGTTGAGATGATGAATCACGGTTGGTTTATGCCCACCGTAAACCTGCACAACATCGATCCCACATGTGCGTCGCTGGACTATATTGTCGGCGGTGGTCGGGAACTCGATGTAGAATACGTAATGAACAACAATTTCGCGTTTGGCGGAATCAATACGTCCCTAGTCTTCCGTCGGCACGTCTAGTGCCTGACTGGTCTGCTCTTGATCAGTGTCGCTGCTTTCCTCATTGTTCTTGTAGTTCGATTTTATGTTGATGACCGCGTTTGTGCCGATACTTTGCGCACGCTGGTGCAGTGATAGCATGGCTGACAACATTACCCATTCGCAGGCGGCTTCATCACTTTTATTGAATGCGTTCGTCTTCTTGTTGGTGCGGTGTTCGCCGAGGAATTCGATTACTTCGGGATGCGGCTGGTTCCCGAAGTGGCGCGATACGCCTTCGAGCTTGCTCGCGTTTTCCGGGTTTGCTAGAAAATCAGTGATACTGAGTTTGTGAATTGTGTCTCTTGCTGGCACGTCATTTGCAGCGAACAGCAAGGATACGCATAGCACGAATACCGTTATTCGAGTCATAATTACCCATTCTCCGGAACCAGCATCGTCGTTACTCAGGGTCGAGCCGTGATCAGTGACAGTAACCCTATTGCGCCTGAATCAGGGTTTCTGTCACCCTGACGAATTAGGGTTACTGTCACCCGAGGTGCTTATGGTGCGCCCGACGCTGAACGTCCTTAGCGACGACCTTATCGAAAAGATCCTGGACAACGCCAAGCGGCTGATGGCGGAAACCGGTATGGAGATCCGCGGGCCGGAGATGAAGAAGCGCCTGCTGGAGCACGGCCTCAAAACAGACGCGAGCGGCAAACGCATCCTGTTTCCGCGCCTGGTGGTCGAGAAAGCGATCGCCGATGCACCCTCCTCGTTCACGCTCTACACCCGCGACGGCGATCCGTACACCGAGATCGGCGGCTACAACGTGCACTACGTGCCGGGATCGAGTGCGCTGAAAATTCTGGACCACCGCAGCGGCGAAACCCGGCTCGCCGATTCCACGGACTTCGTCGAGTACGCCCGCCTCTGCGACGGGCTCGAACACATTGCCTATCTCGCGACGGCGTTCTCGACCAACAAGGACATTGAATCGCAGGTCTCAGACGCCTGGCGTTTGTACATGACGCTGACGACTTCAAAAAAGCCGGTCGTCTCCGGCGCATTCAGCGAACACGGCGTGCCGCGGATGGCTGAGATGATGCAGATGTTCCGAACGGACCGTGCAGACCTGATCGCCCGGCCGATGTCGATTTTCACGATCACGGCGACCGGCAATTTCCGGTACGGAGAGGATTCCTGCCAGAACATGCTCGATTGTATCGATGCCGGCATCGCCATCGAGATCGTTCCGGTGACGTTGATGGGACTGATTGCGCCGGTGACGTTGGTCGGCGCACTCGTGTTCCATTGCGTGGACGTGCTCGCCGGCATCACCATGGCGCAGCTGATACGGCCCGGCACGCCGGTCCTGTTCGGCGGCGCTCCGGCGACATTTCATATGAAAGCAGCCAGTTCGCCGATGGCGGCCATCGAAGCGCAACACCTGAACGTGGCATACGTCGCGATCGCGAAACACCTGGAACTGCCGACACAGGCCTACATGGCCTTGTCGGACGGCAAGTTCCTGGATGCACAGGGCGGCGGCGAGACTTTCGCGAGCGCGTTGCTCGCGGCACTGGCCGGCGTGAATTCCGTTTCGGGGCCGGGCATGCTCGATTTCGTGCTGACGTTCAGCCTGCCGAAACTCGTGTTCGACAATGAGATCTGCGGGCAGTGCCTGCAATTCGTGAAGCCCATCGAGATCGTGGACGATCTGCCCGCCGACAAGCTCGTCCAGGACATCATGCGGGACGATCACCTCATTACCAGCCCGCATACGCTGAAGCATTGGCCACAGCAGTTGTATCTCACAGGATCGGTCATCGATCGCGAGAATCGCGAGACCTGGCAACTGGCCGGTTCGAAGGACCTCAATCAGCGCGCGACCGAAGAAGTCGAGCGACGGCTGGCAGCATACCAGCCGATCGAGACCGATGCCGCAATCGACAAGGCGATGCGCGAGATGATCGTCTCCGGTATGCACCAGCAAACATCCCTTCCAGAGATACCGCCGGCGCCCGAGCCAGTCGTTGCGGAGGTGAAAGGCCGACGCACCAGTGGCCGTCGACGAAGGCACTCGTGAAGTTCAAACAGATTATCTGCCCACGAGCCTCTGCGCGCCTGTTACTAATTAACTACCGGGAGAAAGCCATGAACCGCCTGGCACTGATTGCGATTGTCTGGCTCAGCACATCGTGTGTTTTTGCCCAGGAAAAACTTCGTCCGGACGGGCCGGTGGCATTTGTCGGTGGAATGTTGCTCGACGGCTATGAAGCGCAACCGATACACCACGCCGTCGTCGTCATCGATGGTGACAGGATAATTGCGGCCGGTCCGCGGCACGCAGTCGTTGTGCCGCCAGATGCCACGACCATCGATATCGGCGGTAGAACCTTGATGCCCGGCCTGATCGATGCACACGTACACATGGACCTGATCGGCCACGGTGACTACGACCGTTACTACCGGTTCCTGGGCGGCATGGAAAGGCTGGATGAAGTCATGCCGATTGCCGCGAAACAGCTGTTGCGCGCCGGCGTGACCAGCGCTATCGACCTTGGTACGCCGTTTGATATTCTGCGACTCCGCAGCAAGATTGAACGCGGAGAAATTCCAGGCCCTCGGCTCACTGTTTCGGGACCGTGGATTACACGCGTATACCTGGACGGAGCCCCGGATTCCTACCAGATCTTGATTGCCAGCCCCCGTGAGGCAACCTCTCGAACGCGGGAACTGATCGAGGCGGGAGCCGACATTATCAAAACATGGGTGGGTTTGACGGCCGAGGACTACCAGGCGGTTGTCGATGAAGCCCATCGCCATGGAGTCAAGGTCCACGCGCACCTGTACCATCCCGATGCAATCAAGGACGCAATCGATGCCGGAGTCGACGTCTTGCAGCATGTCGGCTCGGCCGGCAATCCGCCGTATGACGCCGCGCTCGTGGCACGCATCGCGCACGCCGGCATCCCGATAGTGCAAACCATATCGCACCGGATCTGGGTCTACCCGGCAACGGTGGCGTTTCCGGAGCGTTTGCATGATCCAGTGCTACTCAAGGACATGCCGGCCGACATCCATGCGGAGCTGATCGACTCATTCAGCGATTTTCATCGCTTGTCCTACTTCCACGATACCGGCACCGAAATCCGTAACTCAAAAGTTGCCGCGCGACAGTTCATCGAAGCCGGCGCCGTCATCGGCGTCGGCACCGATTCGGCCAGCCCGCTGAACTTTCACACCGAGGCGATGTGGTTCGAAATGAAAGCCCTGGTCGAAAGCGGTATGACACCGATCCAGGTCATTTCCGCGGCTACCCGGACCAATGCCGGCATCATAGGCCGTTTTGCGGATTTGGGTACGGTCGAGCCGGGAAAGCTTGCCGACCTGATTGTCGTCGAGGGCAATCCGCTGGCCGACATCGATGCACTGGCGGACGTAGAGATCGTCGTCCGGGACGGTGTCATCTGGTACGCGGAAAGCGCTGCATTCGGGCCCGTGACCGATATCGGCCACGCCTTCTGACGGTATCGCTCCTTACAGAAGGTTCACTTCGAGACCGAGAAAGAAGAATCGTCCGATTGGATTGACTGGGAATGCGAATTCCGTAATGAACGGCCTTTCGTCTCCGATGTTGTTGATGCCTCCGTAGACGCGATACTGATCGGAAATATCGAAGCTCACCGACAGATCGTGAATGTACGTTTCGTCCGCCATACCGGCTGGCCCGAACAGCGTATCAATGGTTTCAATTTCGACATCACGAAGCGCCTGCTCGTCCAGATACTGCATGCGGTAATTGACTCCCAGCCCGCCAATTGCCAGTGACGCCGTAAAATTGCCCGCCCACTCGGGCCGCTGCAGCTCGCCCAGTTCCGGATCGACAGCGTTCGGATCGGTCGGGTCAAAGAACCGGTCCAACTTGTCCATCCAGGTGCCAGTTATTGCGAACATCAAGTCGAATGAAGCGAAATCCGTTTGATAGCGAATGTCGAAATCGACACCGGTGGCTTCGAGACTGCCGATGTTCAACTGTTGCTGGCTGATAAATTCCAGGCCGTTGAACTGCGGTGAACCGGGATCGGGGTTCCGCCGGATCAGGGCGCAGTACTGGTTGTCCGGGAACTGCACCGAATCGTAACAGCTGTTGACAATGGCCTGATCGCTCGGAGTGTCAATCGCATCCTGAATGTCGATATCCCAGTAGTCTACGGAGAACGACAGGCCGGCAAGAAACTCCGGTGTAAGGACAAAGCCAAACGTGATCGTGTCGGCTTCCTCTTCTTGCAGGTTCGGATTGCCGCTGGTCTCGCCCACGAATCGGGCGGTCAGTGGATCGGTGAAACTCGCTGGAATACCGGCCGCGAGGCAGTTGGCCTGGCGGACTGTACCCCGCGGGTCGCCGGCGGCCAACAATGCCGCGATCTCGGCAGAGTCACAGGGATCGACCGGCCGGAAGAATGCGCCTTGCGATGGCGAAAATAACTCATCGATATTCGGTGCGCGAACCGCGACCGAGTAACCGCCGCGGAACCGGAGCGTGCCTCCTATCGGGGTCCAAGATCCACCGGCTTTCCAGGTGAAGGTTGTGCCAACCGTCGAGTAGTTCGAGATTCTGGCCGCGGCGTCAAAGGTCAACTCGTTTGCGAAAGGCTTGTCGGCCAGCAGCGGTACCGAGATCTCACCGAAAATGTCGCCCACGTCATAGGATCCGGAGACGTTTTGAATCAGCGATTCCGAATCGAATACCAGCGAGCGCTGGTCGTACGATCCGTTGGGTCCTGCGAGGCCAGGCGCGATATCCGCAAGCCGATCGCCTTCCCGGCCAAAGTCTGTCGTAACCGGAAGAATGCCGCGCACGAGCGGATCGAATACCGACTCGCTACGTTCAGTGCGAAGCTCTGCGCCGGCAGCGAATCCGATCTCGCCTGCTGACAAGCGGAAGCTCTCTCCCATATCGCCGGCGACGGACGCCGAGAACACGAACTGTTCGGTCTGAAAGTTATTCACGATGGTATCGGTAAAAAAGTCGATCGATTCCTGGCTGATCGCGCCAACGCCGCCCAGTATGTTGGCCGGCCGGCAGGACCCGTCACCCGGATTGAAGGTGAAGTAACCGGGACTGAAGGCCGGTATGTCGAACGGTGTCGTGGTCGGCGGAGTCGGGTCGATGTCGGAGCGGCAAATGGCGTTACCGTTGCCGTCGTCGACGGCATCAATGGCGGCAAACCATCGATCGACGATCAGCCGGTTGCCATCCTCGAATTCGAGGTCGAACCGGCCGTAGTTTGTGCTTATTTCCCAAGCCCAGCCGTTTTCCATCTCACCGTCGAAGCCCACTACGAAGCGCGTCGTCTCTCGCGTGCCTTTATCGACGTTGGGTCCGATATCGGTCGGATCCCGCGTGAGGAACAGTCCCTCGGCCTGGCCTACCGCCGCAAGAGCCGGGGGCAACTGTGCGATGTAGGGATTGTCCGGCGCAATGGTCAGCAGATCCCAGAACGTGTTCAGCGGGAAACTCGTCTCGGTTTCCTGGACGGCG
>CAYXKM010000318.1:0-8046 GCA_964465665.1 uncultured Woeseiaceae bacterium | reverse complement strand
ACGATCACGGCGGAGTCGGGACTGTTCAGTGCCGTGGCAATTCTCACCGGAACCATCGGCGCCGAGATCGCCGCGGCGCACCAGATTGCAATCAATTTTGCATCGACCATGTTCATGATTCCGCTGGCCCTGAGTTCCGCGACTACGGTGCGCGTCGGCCATGCGCTCGGGGCTGGCGATCACGCCGGCGCACGGTTGCGAGGCTGGATCGGCATAGGCTCATGTGCTGTGTTCATGCTCGCCGCGGCAACGTTCATGTTGCTGTTCAGGGACGCCGTTGTTGACCTGTACACCGACGACCTGTCAGTCAAGGGTATTGCCATCAGCATGCTGCTGATGGCCGCCATATTCCAGGTCGCGGACGGCGTGCAGATAGGCGCCGCCGGAGCACTGCGTGGCTACAAGGACGCGCGCGTGCCGATGGTGATCAATACCTTTGCTTACTGGGTACTGGCATTTCCGCTGGCATACCTTGCCGCGGTGACATTTCGCGCACCGCCGCAGTACATCTGGGGCGGGTTCGTCATCGGGCTGACGGTCGCTGCGACTTTGCTGACCCTGCGTTACGGCATGCTATCGGCGAGAACAGACAGTCGGAATCGGACCGCAATTGATTGAGCTGGCTCTCTCAGCGCTTCTGGCCCTGCGCGAAGCTCGGGTTGTCGCTGGAGAGGAACTCGTCCTCTTCGGGGGTGTTGCGGCGTTGCAGGAGCGCATTGCGATACGGAAACCGGCCGAAACGCTCAATGATGTCGCGATGCAGTTCTGCAAACTGCGCGATGGTCTCGAACGTTTCCTTGTAAGTCGGTGACACGGCCTCAGCCAGCTTGTTGTAGATATCGCAGGATTTTTCCTGCACTTTGCGGGACTCGGAATGTTGCAGCGGCATATAGAAGAATACCCGCTCTATCGGTGACAGGCCCTTGTCCTTCTTTTCCATGGCGCCTTCGACACATAGTTTCAGCGCCTGTTTGTCACTGGAGAATGATTCTGCGGAGTTTCGGTATACGTTGCGGCGGAACTGGTCCAGAAGCAGGATCAGAGCCAGCCGGCCGCGGGCGTCCTTTGCCCAATGATCGAGCTTGCCCTCTGCCGCCCGCTCGATATCCTGTGCAAATTCCTTCTCAATTTCATGGTCGAAGACCGGATTCTCTCCAAACCAGATATCCATGCGTCCATCAATCTGCGGCGCGGACAGCTCTTTTTCCTCAAACCAGAACCCAAGCACCGCATCGATGCGAATCTGATCGTCATCGGTGATGGTCGCTTCCATGCTTTCACTTAATAGTTTTATGGCCATAGTCTTGTCCACGCGGCGGTCTGGCGAGTGTTCGGCGGCCGCCGAATTGCGAACCAAGTCACAGTACGCGCTTGTCGCCAACGCTCATAGTGTCTTGTAACACCGGATTTTGGCAAATGCTGTGCGCTGCGACCCGGTTTGACGTCGCGCCAGCATGGCCTGTCAACGGTTCCAGGGAGTTATCCGCATGCGTTGTCGCGGTATTGCGTTTTTCTGCGTGATGATTTCCGCCTGTGGCGGTCCGCCGGATGCACCGGAGGAAGCGTTGCGCCGCTGGGTGGCCGATGCAGAGGCGGCCGCCGAGAGCGAGGATCGGGATACACTCATGTCCATGCTTTCGGAGAATTACGCCGACGCGCGCGGAAACGACTACAAAAGCGTCGAGCAGATGCTCAGATTCTATTTTCTGCGCCAGGATAGCGTCGTTCTCGTGAGCAAAATCGATGAGATCGCGATCAGCGGTGCTTCTGGCACTGATCTGGCAGCCCTGGTAACACTCTCGGTAGGAATGGCAGGAGCAAACGACGCCCTGCTTGGCTTCAGCGCCGATGCCTACCGCTTCGAACTGGAGCTCGAGCAGGTCGGGGATGACTGGCTGCTGATCGCGGCCCGGTGGAGTGAACTCGGGCAACAGCCAAGGTAAGTAGTATTCTTCGGAAAGGGGGCAGACATGGTCCGGTCTGAAGCAATCACGCACTTCTGGATGCTTTTGTCGATATGCATGTTGGCGGCGTGCGCGGGACCGGTGACTCTGGTCGACAGCCCGTCAGTGCGATTGACGCGAATCGATTCGGGTCGCATGAGTATCGACCGCCAGACATTCGTTCTCGGATTCGATATCAGCAACCCCAACGCGTTTCCGCTTCCGGTGAAGGAGCTGAGTTACAACGTGAGGATTGCCGATCAGCAGTTTGCCAGCGGAAAAACCGAAGGCGCGTTTACCGTGCCGGCGAATGGTGACAGCGCCTTTGACATAAGCGTCGACCTCAACATGATGCAACAGTCTGCGCAAATTGCGTCGTTACTACGTGCCGGGTCTCAGGGGCTGGTGACCTACGAGCTGAATGGAAGCTTTGCAGTTGACATCCCGTTCACTCAGCCGATCCCCTTTTCCAACAAGGGCACGATCTCCCTGATCTCGGGTAACTGATTCGCGAATGCCGATATAATATGCGCTCTGTCTCTCACGGAGCGCGTCATGAACCGGCTGCTTTCGCTCAAGTATACTTTCGATCACCTCGCGGCACTCGTGGCTGGCGGCGCAGTCATTGGTGTATTGCAAACGTTCATCGTCGGCAAGCACTACCTGATTCCGACCTCCATACTCGTGCTGGCGGTGTTCTTCGGCAATCTTGCCCGATACGGTTACCGCGACCAGCCCTGGGCCAAGGCCATGCTGTACTGGATCGGCGTGATTCTCAATTTTCACGTGTTCTTTGCCCTGTTCTGGTCGGTCAAGTATCGCGCCATCCTGGGTGACGCCTTCGAATACGTATTCGCGCCGCTGACAGTCGTACTGGTTTTTCTCCTTTGGCAGTACGCAAAACGGAATGAGATTTTCAAATAATGGAGTGGATCGCGTGAGAATCATGCGGAAATACCGCCTCGTGTTCTGGCTGATGCCTCTTTTTGCCGCGAGCGCCACGGTGGCCGAACGTATCCCGGCGCCGCTGGATCCGGCGCTGGTTGCTCCGCATATATTCGAGGTTGCGCTGGAAAACGAAAGGATCCGGGTACTCGAGGTTACCGATCGGAACGGGGAAACGCAGCCGCTGCATTCGCATCCGCAGCGGCTCGTCGTTTACATGGCGCCGTGCGCGTGGATCGATACGGATGAAAAGGGCGAGCGATCCATGGAATCGCACAAGTTCGGGAGCATGTACTGGGAAGAGCCGGTGACCCACGGCGGCCGCACCAGCACTGTCGTGCAGGAGTGTCGGACTCTCGAAATCGAAATCAAGGATCTGCCCTAGTTACCTTGGCAACTGGTGATTTCAGATTGCACCAACATGGCGCAAGGCGCGACCCAAACCGGCGCATCGGCTCAATAATCGTGCAAGACGCGTAGATTATCGCGCTCGCTGTCATATACTCGAAATTCCGGGCCGTCACGGAAGACAATCAGGTCAATCGATTAATTCGTCCGAACCTCGTCGGCACAGATCCGGCCACCGTGCGGCCCAAAACAATTCGACGTATCAACGTCTCTTCATCGGAGAGTCAAAAAGGAGCGCGTATCTGCTACGCGTTCCGGGGAACGCATGAGCGCAGCGCCGACAAACGGGCTTTACGATCCGGCTTTCGAACGCGACAGCTGCGGCTTCGGCCTGATTGCGAATCTCGACGACGAAGCGAGCCACTGGGTCATCGAAACCGCGATCGCGGCGCTGACACGGCTTACGCATCGCGGTGCGGTGGCAGCCGATGGCAAGACCGGCGACGGCTGCGGTCTCCTTCTTAAACAACCCGAAAGATTCTTCCGCATCAAGGCCGGCGAACTGGGCGTCGACCTGGCACAGCGCTTTGCCGTCGGTATGGTATTTCTGAGCCGGCAAGCGGCGATTGCGACGCTGACGCGCGATGCAATCACGGAGAGCATCGGTGAAATCGGGCTCGAAGTGGCGGGCTGGCGCGAAGTGCCGGTCAATCCATCCGTGTGCGGCGAGCAGGCATTGCCAACCATGCCGCGCATCGAACAGGTATTCGTCAATGCGCCGGCCGGCATGCAACGGGGAACGTTCAACCGGCATTTGTTCCTGGCAAGGCGGCGCGCCGAAAAGCGATTCGAGGATCGCGATCCCGCCGCTTACGTTGCCAGCCTGTCGTCGGTCACGATCAGTTACAAGGGCATGTTCATGCCGGGCGCGCTCGCGGACTTTTACCCGGATCTCCGCGACCCTGCCATGGCAAGCTCGGTATGCCTTTTCCACCAGAGATTCTCGACCAACACCCTGCCGCAATGGCGGCTCGCACAGCCGTTTCGATTTCTCGCGCACAACGGCGAGATCAACACGATCCAGGGAAACCGCAACTGGGCCGTTGCACGCACGGAAAACTTTCGGTCGGACAAACTTCCGGATATCTCGGATCTCGATCCGGTCATTTCACTGACCGGCAGCGATTCGTCCAGCCTCGACAACATGCTGGAAGTGTTTCGCGCCGCCGGTATGGATGTACTGCAGGCCATGCGGATCCTGATACCGCCGGCCTGGCAGGCGATGGATGCCATCGATCCGGAGGTTCGCGCGTTCTACGAGTTTTTTGACCTGCAGATGGAGCCGTGGGACGGGCCGGCCGGCATCGTGCTGACCGACGGGCGATACGCGGCCTGCTGCCTCGATCGTAACGGCTTGAGACCGGCGCGCTATGTGATCACGAAAGACCGGCACATCACCATCGCGTCCGAAATCGGCGTCTACGATTACCAGCCATCCGATGTAGTCAGGAAAGGGCGATTGCGGCCCGGCGAGATGATTGCCGTCGACCTGCGTAACGGCGTCCTGCTGGAGAACGCCGAGATCGAAGATAACCTCGCCGCCCGCGCACCATTCAAGAAGTGGTTGAAGGACGGAGTGCGCTACCTAGACTCGGAACTCATCGACCGCCACATCGCCGCGGAGCCCATGAATCGCGACACGTTGGCGATTTACCAGAAGATGTTCAACCTGACCCGCGAGGAACTGAACGACGTGGTCAGCGTGCTTGCGAAAGCGGAGCAGGAAGCGGTCGGCTCGATGGGTGACGACACTCCGATGCCCGTCCTCTCGCAGAAAATCCGGTCGCCGTTCGACTATTTCCGCCAGCAGTTCGCACAGGTCACGAATCCGCCGATCGACTCGCTCCGCGAGCGCATCGTCATGTCGCTGCAGACGAATATCGGGCGTGAGAGCAGCCTGTTCGACATCGGCCCGGAGCACGCGAGCCACGTCGTCATGAATTCGCCGGTGCTTTCGCAACGGAAACTGCGTCAGTTGCTGGGGCCGGGCATGTTTGCGGACAGCAATGCGTTCGTTGATCTGAACCGGCCGAAGGGGCTTTCGATCCCGGAAGCACTGGATCAGATATGCGCGGAAGCCGAGCAGGCGGTACGCGAGGGCAAACTGATCATCATGCTGAGCGACCGCTACCTGAAGCCCGAGTTGCTGCCCGTGCACGCACTGCTCGCGACCGGCGCGGTTCACCATTTCCTGGTAGGCAAAGGACTGCGCTGCGCAGCGAACATCATTGTCGAGACCGCCGTTGCCCGCGATCCTCACCACTTCGCCTGCCTCATCGGTTACGGCGCGACCGCGGTCTATCCGTATCTCGTCTACCAGAGCCTTCATGATCTCGCGGCACGCGGCAATGTCGACAGGCACCAGCAACTCGGCCGGAGTTACCGCCGCGGGATTCGCAAAGGCCTGTTCAAGATCATGTCGAAGATGGGTATCTCGTCGATTTCGAGTTATCGCGGCGCGCAGTTGTTCGAGATCGTCGGCCTGCACGTGGAAATCGTGTCGCGCTGCTTCAGGGGCACCGTCAGCCGCATCCAGGGCGCGAAATTCGAGGACTTTGCCGAGGACCAGCGCGCGCTCGCCAAGGCGGCCTGGGAACCGCGTTTGCCGCTGAACCAGGGCGGCCTGATGAAGTACGTGCACGGCGGCGAGTACCACTGTTACAACCCGGACGTCATTGCGACGCTGCAGGGCGCGGTGCGCAGCGGCGATTTCGATCGTTATCTCGATTACGCAAGAGTGGTGAACGAACGGCCGGTGGCGACACTTCGCGACCTGTTTCGCACCGTGCCGGCGGGACCGGCCGTGCCGCTGGATGAGGTTGAACCGGTCGAGGCCATCCTGCCGCGTTTCGACAGTGCCGGCATGTCGCTCGGCGCGCTGTCGCCGGAGGCGCACGAAGCCCTCGCGATCGCGATGAATCGCATGGGTGCGCGCTCCAATTCAGGTGAAGGCGGCGAGGATTCGCGGCGCCAGGGCACCGAGAGGATGTCTCGCATCAAGCAAATTGCATCCGGCCGTTTCGGCGTGACCGCCGAGTACCTTGTCAATGCCGAAGTCATCCAGATCAAGATTGCACAGGGTGCGAAACCCGGCGAAGGCGGGCAACTGCCGGGCCACAAAGTGAATGACATGATTGCGCGGCTGCGTTTTGCCAAGCCCGGGGTCGGGCTGATCTCGCCACCGCCGCACCACGACATTTATTCCATCGAGGATCTCGCGCAACTTATCTTCGACCTGAAACAAGTGAATCCGGATGCGCTGGTCTCGGTGAAGCTCGTGGCGGAACCCGGCGTCGGCACGATTGCCGCGGGCGTCGTCAAAGCCTATGCCGATCTCATTACAATCTCGGGGTACGACGGGGGCACCGGTGCGAGCCCCTTGAGTTCGATCAAGTACGCCGGCAGTCCGTGGGAACTCGGTTTGTCCGAGGCGCACCAGGTGTTGCGCAGTAACGGCCTTCGGCACAAGATCCGGCTGCAGACCGACGGTGGGCTCAAAACCGGTCTCGACGTCATTAAAGCAGCAATGCTCGGCGCCGAGAGTTTCGGCTTTGGCACGGCGCCGATGGTGGCGCTCGGATGCAAGTACCTGCGCATATGCCATCTGAACAACTGCGCAACCGGGGTCGCGACTCAAAACGAAGTGTTGCGCACACAACATTTCACTGGCCTGCCGGAACTGGTGATCAACTTCTTCCGATTCGTCGCACAAGAGGTAAGGCTTCGTCTCGCGGAACTCGGCGTGCGGCGTCTCGAGGACATCATCGGACGCGTCGACCTCATCGAAGTTCTGCCGGGAGAAACCCGGCGCCAGCAGCAACTCGATCTCAGGCCGATCCTCTCCGATAACGGCCTTGCCGGGAGCACGCCGCAATTCTGCACCGAGCCTCGCAACCAACCCTTCGATCGTGGCGAACTGGCCGAGCGCATGCTGCAGCAGATGCAGTCGGCGATCGACAGCCAATCGAGCGCGAAGTTCGAATTCGAAGTACGCAACTATCATCGCAGCATCGGTGCGCGCATCTCCGGCGAAATCGCTCGGCGTTACGGCAATGCCGGCATGGGCAATGCGTCGCTCGACGTCATGCTGAGTGGCACGGCCGGGCAAAGTTTCGGCGCCTGGAATGTCAACGGTCTCAACCTGCACCTGGTCGGCGATGCCAACGATTACGTCGGCAAGGGAATGAACGGCGGACGCCTGGTCATATACCCGCCGGAGAACGCGGCGTACGAAGCGCGCAGCACCGTCATCATCGGCAACACCTGCCTGTACGGCGCGACCGGCGGGCACCTGTACGCGGCGGGCCTCGCAGGCGAACGCTTTGCCGTGCGCAATTCCGGCGCAACCGCGGTCGTCGAAGGTGCAGGCGATCATTGCTGCGAATACATGACCGACGGAGTCGTCGTCGTGCTCGGCAGAAGCGGCGTGAATTTCGGCGCGGGATTGACGGGCGGATTTGCCTATGTTCTCGACCTCGATCGAAATTTTGTCGACCTGTATAACCACGAACTGATCGACATACACCGGATTTCGTCCGAAAGCATGGAAATGCATCTGCATCATTTGCGCTCGCTCGTCATGGAGCATGTTGCATTCACGGGCAGCAAATGGGGACAGGCGATTCTTGACGATTACCGGAGCTTCCTGCCGAAGTTCTGGCTGGTGAAACCGAAGGCCGCGGAACTCGGTTCACTGATCGAATCGCTCAGACAGGCGGCCTGAACATGTCGAAGCACCCGCTGCAATATC
>CAYXKM010000317.1:0-4923 GCA_964465665.1 uncultured Woeseiaceae bacterium | reverse complement strand
GGCGTTGCCAGCGCACCCGCTCGGCCGGTGGCACGGACTGCAGCGCTGCCTGAAAGTCCTCGGCCCGATCGACGGGCAGGATCAGCCGGTGCGGCCCGTCCGGATCGGTCGCCCAGCGGTTGAAGCCGGAGTTGAACGCGTACAGCGTTTCCATGTCGAGGCCGGCGATTTCCGCCGCGAGCGCGAGGTCGAGCTGGCCGCCGACGTCGGTGACCGCGAACTGCGGTTCGTTGACAACCGCCGGCAGGGTCAGGCCGAAAGCCGACGGGTCGCGGACGATTTCCACCAGCGCCATCAGCTTCGGTACATAACTACTGGTTTCTTTTGATAATTTAAGATTCCAGAAATCACTGGGGCGGCCCTTGCCCTGATTCTGCCGCACGGCTTTTAGCACATTGCCTTCGCCGGAGTTGTAGGAGGCGACCGCCAGCAGCCAGTCGCCCTGCATGAGTTCGTGAAGATAGGCGAGGTAATCCAGTGCTGCGCGCGTCGAGTCCACGACATCGCGCCGGCCGTCGTACCACCAGTTCTGCCGCAGGCCGAAACGCTTACCTGTGCCGGGGATGATTTGCCACAGCCCGGCCGCGCGGCCGTGCGAGTAAGCAAAGGGATCGAAGGCGCTTTCGACGATGGGCAGCAGCGCGAGCTCGAGCGGCAGGCCCCGGTCTTCGATCTCGGCGGTGATATAGGGCAGGTAGCGCTGGCTGCGCAGCAGCACGCGCTCCACGTACTCGGGGTTACGCTGGAACCACCTGAGTTCGGCCTGCACACGATCGTTCATCACGGGACGCAGGCTGAAGCTCTGGCGCAGATGGGCGAGCAGGTCAATCGTAGCCGCCGCCGTTACCTCCGCCGCCTCAGTCGGTGCTTCGGCCCTGCCCGCCGGGCTGCGGGTAAGGTGCTCCAGGTTGTCCAGATCCAGCCAGATCTGGTCGCCTGTTACCTGCGTCGGTGCAATGGTGGTGGCTGCGGTGCCTGGCACCGGCCAGACGTCGGCACGGCCAGCGACGGCTGCAAGCAGCAGCAAAAGCGTGACGGGGACGGCACTTCGGCCGGAATTGTTCGGATCTGGAACGGACATCGGGCTATCCTACGTAGCGTCAAGCGCGTTGCAAGTAACTGTTCACAGCTTTTGAGGATTGGTCGCCATCGAGACCGTTGCGAACAAAAACCAGCCCGGTATCCGCGAGGCACTCGCCTGGCTCGGCACGCCGCTCGGCCAGGCCCTGCTGGCCCAGGAGCAGCGGGTTGTCGAAGAGGCCTTCGACGGCATCTTCGGCGAGTATTGCCTGCAGATCGGCAGCTGGGGCGAGGATCGCTGCTTCCTCCGGCATGCCCGCACGCAACGGAGTTTTTGCCTGTCCGACGAGCTGTCCCTGCCCGCTGACGCCCTGCCGGGGGCTTACGGAGAGCCTCACCGTTTGCCGGTCGCGAGCGACTCCATTGACCTGGTGCTGTTGCCGCATACGCTGGACTTCAGCGAGCGGTCGCACGCGATCCTCCGGGAAGTGCACCGGGTGCTGCGCTCCGATGGCTACCTGGTGGTGCTCGGCTTCAAACCCGGCGGTCTGTGGGGCCTGAGGCGCCTTGTGCCCGGCGCCGGCCTGCCGCCGGGAGCCCGTCACCTTGTCGCGGACCGGCGCTTGAGCGACTGGCTGCGTCTCCTCGACCTGCGTATCCACGGTGTCGCCCGATACTTCTTTCGCTGGCCGCTGCCGGGCAATCGCGGCCCGAGTTCACCGGACTGGGAGCGCCGCGGTCAGCGCTTCTGGCCGGAGCTTGCGGCATGCTATATGCTCACCGCGCAAAAGCGCGTCTACACACTGACGCAGATACGCAAGCCCTGGCGCACCCAGCCGCAGGTTGTCGCAGGGCTCGTCAAACCCACCAGCCGAATCAGTCGCATACGTTTTGACAGGGACCATTGAGATCTACACGGACGGGGCTTGCCGGGGAAATCCCGGTCCCGGTGGCTGGGGCGTGCTGCTGATTGCCGGCAAGCGCCGCAAGACCCTGCACGGCGGCGAGAAACTGACCACGAACAATCGCATGGAGCTGACGGCAGCCATCGAGGCGCTCAAAGCGCTGCAAGGTTCCCGCGAAGTGCTGTTGCACACCGATTCGAAATACCTCATGGACGGCATCGAGCGCTGGCTGCCGGATTGGAAAGCGCGCGGCTGGAAAACCGCCGCGAAGAAACCGGTGAAGAACCAGGACCTGTGGCAGGAGCTCGACCGGCTGCGGCAACACCACCGCGTCCGCTGGAAATGGGTGAAAGCACACAACGGCGACGCCGGCAACGAAGAAGCCGACGCGCTGGCCAACCGCGGCATCGACGAACTACTGTAGGAGCCCCAATAATGGTTACTTTTCCTTTTCAAATTCGGTGACAGTTACCTTTGTAGGAGCCTGCATTGCAGGCGACGCGATCTCAATAAGGACATTGTCGTTGCGTCCAGCAGGTCGCCGGCAATGCAAGCTCCTACAGGTCCAGATTTTTCCCAGGTAAACGACTCATGCGACAAATCGTACTTGACACGGAAACCACCGGCCTGTCGCCGTCACAGGGACATCGGATCATCGAGATTGGCTGCATCGAGATCGTCAATCGCCGCCTGACCGGCCGCGAGTTTCACCGCCTGCTGAACCCGGAGCGCGATATCGACGAAGGCGCCGAGCGCGTGCACGGCATCAGCCGCGCGGACCTTGCCGGGCAACCGTTGTTCGCCGAGGTCGTCGAGGAATTGCTGGACTTCATTCGCGGTGGGGAACTGGTTATACACAACGCGGATTTCGACGTCGGTTTCCTCGAACACGAACTGACGCTCATGAAGCACCCGCAACCGCAAATCTCCACCCATGCGATGGTGCTGGACACGTTGGCACTCGCGCGCCAAATGCATCCCGGACAGCGGAACAGCCTCGATGCCCTGTGCAAACGTTACTCCGTGGATGCATCCAAACGCGACCTGCACGGGGCGCGGATCGATGCCGATCTGCTGGCGCGCGTGTACCTCGCGATGACCGGCGGGCAGGCGGCGCTTTCGCTCAACGCCGATCGCCGCACGGACTATGGGCGGGAGGAGCAAGGCGCCGAACGCCGCCGCAGGGACGACGTGCGATTCGTCGTGATTCCCGCAAGCGACGAGGAACGGGCCGCGCACGAAGCCATGCTGGATCGCATGCAGACCGCGGGCGCCTGCCTGTGGCGCCAGCAATCCGAAAAAGGGTGACAGTTACCACAACCCTTCGCCTACAGTTGCCAGGACAAGACCTGCAAGAGCCCGCATTGCACGCGACCTGCTAGAATGCTCGGACAAGAATCGCGGACCCTGATCGCCGGGTCCGGACAAACGACGGAAACCCAATGACGATACACACCATGACTGAAGCCTTGCGCAAAAACTTCCTCGGGCATTCGCCGGACTGGTACAAGACAACCATCATCGGTTTTCTGATCATCAATCCGATCCTGTTTGCCATCAATCCGTTTCTTGCCGGCTGGGCCCTGGTGCTCGAGTTCATTTTCACGCTGGCCATGGCGCTCAAGTGCTATCCCCTGCAGCCCGGCGGATTGCTGGCGGTCGAGGCAATCGTCATTGGCCTCGCCTCGCCGGCCATGGTGTTCCACGAAGCCGAAGTCAATTTCCCGGTCATCATGCTGCTGATGTTCATGGTTGCCGGCATATATTTCCTGCGGGAAATGCTGCTATTCACCTTCACCAAGATCCTGCTCGGCATACGCTCGAAAGTGCTGCTGTCGCTGATGTTTTCGTTTACAGCCGCGGTTCTTTCCGCGTTTCTCGATGCGTTGACGGTTACCGCCGTGGTCATTACGGTCGCCGCCGGGTTCTACGGCGTGTACCACAAGGTCGCCTCCGGCAAGCAGTTCGAGCACAGTCACGACGCGGCCAGCGACGAAGACGTCGCCGATTTGCACCGTAAAGATCTGGAACAGTTTCGCAGATTCTTGAGAAGCCTGATGATGCACGCCGCGGTCGGCACCGCGCTCGGCGGCGTTACCACGCTGGTCGGCGAGCCGCAGAACCTGCTCATCGCCGGCATCATGGGTTGGGACTTCGGCACCTTTTTCATGAAAATGGCGCACATCTCGATGCCGGTGCTGGCGATGGGACTGGTTACCTGCGCGTTGCTCGAGGCCTTCAAGGTCTTTGGTTACGGCACGCAGCTCTCGGACAGGGTGCGTGAGGTCCTCGAGGAATACGATCGCAACATGTCGGCCAAACGCAGCAAACAGGAAAAAATGACCCTGATAGTGCAGGGTTTCGTCGCCCTGGCGCTGGTAGTCGCGCTCGGATTCCATCTGGCCGAGCCCGGCGTGGTCGGACTGATGGTGATCGTGCTCGCAACCGCCTTCAACGGCGTCACCGAAGAGAAGCGCATCGGCCATGCTTTCGAGGAAGCATTGCCCTTCACGGCGTTGCTGGTTGTGTTTTTCGCCATCGTTGCCGTCATCGACAACCAGGGCCTGTTCGGGCCCGTCATCCGCTGGGTTATGGACCACGAAGGCAAGACCCAGATGGCGCTGTTCTATTTGGCCAACGGCGCACTGTCGATGATCAGCGACAACGTGTTTGTCGCCACTGTGTACATCACGCAGGTGAAGGAGATCTTCGACAGCGGCGCCATATCCCGCGAGCAATTCGACAACCTGGCGATAGCAATCAATACCGGCACCAATATCCCGAGCGTCGCCACACCGAACGGCCAGGCGGCGTTCCTCTTCCTCCTCACCTCAGCGGTTGCGCCACTCATACGGCTCTCCTACGGCCGCATGGTGTGGATGGCGCTGCCGTACACGTTCGTCATGACGCTCACCGGCCTGGCAGCGCTCTGGTACCTGGGCTGAAAATGCAGCCGGTCGCGGACCCGAGGAAAAGGATTTCGGTATGAAGTTTGATA
>CAYXKM010000316.1:0-14940 GCA_964465665.1 uncultured Woeseiaceae bacterium | reverse complement strand
CAGGTTCCTGGCCGCAGATTGGTATCCAGGAAGTTGCGAAAAAGCTGTGCCCAGTGCTGCGCCGCGGCATTCACTTCGTCCACGCTGGCGCTACCGTCCTCGGCAAGGTCGATCTGCGGCGATTTCTCGGTGTCAGCGGCTCGCAACAGCAGCGTCCCGGTAGCGGAATCCCTCATTTCGATCATGAAAGTAAGTTTTCCCGGTGCGAGAATCCGGTTCACGTCCCGGCTGATGTCCGGGAGATCGGCTGCCGTAGCGTTTCGCAGGTCGACGAGCGACGCCTTCACTTTCATCACGTCAGCAGCAGGCCAGGTAACGATTTCGTAGCCGTCGATTTTCGATCGGAAGGCATTCTGAAACGCCGACCGCACCCGCTGGATATCCGCCTCGCCCGGCGCGACATGCGTCGGGTAGAAGATGCCCATCTCCTCGACCAGCAATCGTCGGTACTTTGAAAAATCGGCATTGCTGCCGACGTATGCAATATCGACGTTCGGGTTCTGCACCGGGCGAAAGCTCTCGTACGTGGTCGTGGTGCAAGCTGTGAGCCACAGTGCGGCAGCAAGCAAGGCGTACGCTCGTTTGCCGACACACCGTGCAAGTGATTCCGGTTTCAGGGACATGATCGCTTGTAACTCATTGGTCATGGGCGTCTTAAAGCTTCAGTGTTGCAGACATCGGGTTGTGGTCCGACGAACTGACCCTTTCGGTGGTCGAGTCGAGCAGAGACAGGCCGCGCACGTACACATGATCGAGAGGGTTGCCGAACAGGGTCACGCGGTAATCCTCTGTAAACTCGAGCGATATCAGTCCGATCTCCTTCGCCATGCCGGCAACGATGTCATTACGTCGCTTTCGCCAGGTGTTGAAGTCCCCGGAGACTATGATCGGACCATCATGAGATGCAAGCACTTCACGCACCTGGTCGAACTGCCTTTTGAATGCTCCCATCCCCATGGAAAAATTCACCGCGTGTATGTTGACCACAACCAGTGTGTCATCGGTCGTCGTCAGACCGTAGCGGGTAATGCTCGTTGCTTTCGGCGTTCGCAGCAGCGGTTCGTAGTTGACAAAACTACACTGCGCGATAGGTTTGCTGCGGCTCATTGTCATTACGCCGCTGATCGCGCCCGGTTTCTGGTAGCCGGGTGCAAAGGACCAGTGGCGTGAACCGTCCAGGGCATTGATCGAGTTCTCCCGCAACGACACTTCCTGCACCAGCACGAGGTCCTTGTTGTCTATCAGCGCGGTGAAATCGCGATACCAATCCGTGTGCGAGTTTTTCTGTACGTTCCAGCTCACCAGGCGAATGCTTGCAGCATCGAGTTCCGGACCCAGCCCTGAGGTCGTGTCGCGCAACAGTGCCAGGCAATCGGCAACGTGATTGTCCGCAATCGGTTGCGGCTGCAGCGCGACCGGGTCGACCTCGTGGCTGGCGCAGGACGCGAGCAGCAGGAGCAAAGCCGGTGCGCGGCCTGCCCGCCGCATGCGGTTTGTCGATCGATTTCTGCCTTGCTGCATCCCCAACCCCGTTCCGGAAGCTTGTTAACGTATCTGCTGTGTGCGAAGTCTACCGGGCGGCCCGGTCCTCAACCATGTCCGGATCGATCATTGACATGTTTGGCGGCGTCCGGACGTTGACGCCTGCAAGCTTTGTCAGACCGGCAAAGCCGCCGGGGGTTGCATCGATTCCGGTCCCGACGACATTCCCCGCCCAAACGGGCGCTCGGCCCTCAACGCCCGCGAATGAGGAGCAAGAACCCGCCGAGGACAGCCCAGCCGGCTACGATCGCCCATTCGTAGGGCCAAATGAGCGCCGCAGGGCTGAAAGGCAGGTACAGGCAGGCGATGGCGAGCGACAGTATCAGCGCCAGGTAACCCGTCAGTCGCCAGCGCCTGACCGCGTAAGGTCTCACCATGTCCGGCTCGCGCTGGCGCAGAACGAGGAAGGACAGCGCCACGAAAGCATAGGCTACGACGATGCCGAGTCCGCCGGCGTCGACCAGCCAGACCATCGCCGGGCGGCCGAACAGCGGAGCGATGACCGAAACGGCACCGATCAACAGGATAGCGTTGTGCGGCGTGTTGAAGCGGGGATGCAGGCGGCCGAACGCCGCAGGCAGTTGCCCTGCCCTGGCCATGGCGTACAGCGCCCGGCTGCCACCGATCAGGAATGCATTCCAGCTCGTAAGGATGCCGGCGATTCCTCCGAGCACCACCAGTTTGCCCGCCCAGTTGCCACCGAATACAGCGACCGCAGCGTCCGCCGTGGGCAGCGTTGCCGAAGCGCGCTCTGCATCGCCAAGACCGCTCGATACCGCCCAGATGATCACGGAGTACCAGGTGATCGCCATGAGGATGGACAACATCAGTGTCGTGCCGATGTCGCGAAACGGCATGTCCGCTTCTTCGGCCGATTGCGGGATGACGTCGAAGCCGACGAACATGAAGGGCACCATCACCAGCACACCGAGAAATCCGGTGACGCCGTGCTGAAAGTACGGCTGCATGTTGTCAACGGAACCTGACAGCAGCGATCCGCCGGCCATTGTAAGTCCCGTAATCAAAATGAGGATCGTCACCAGCAGCTGCAATCGCGCGGCGGTCTTTATCCCGAGGATATTGATCACTGTCATGAGCACGGCGGCCGCGACGCCGGTCAGAACCCAGGTGAATTTCACATCCCAGCCGGCGATGGTCCACAAATGTCCACGTGCGAAACCGGGCAGCAGGTATTCGACAACCGTTGGCAAAGCGACCGCTTCGAACGCAACCACCGATGTGTATCCGAGCAGGATAGCCCAGGTGCAAATGAAAGCGGCTGCCGGTCCGAGCGCACGGTGCGCATAAACGTGTTCGCCGCCGGCCTGCGGCATCGCCGCCGCGAGTTCGGCATAAGTGAAACCGACAAAAATGACGGCAACGCCGCCGGCGAGGAACGCCAGCATTGCGCCGAGGCTGCCGGCACCGGCAATCCAGTGGCCGCTGAGGGCCACCCAGCTCCAGCCGATCATGGCGCCGAAGGCCAGCGCGAACACTTCCTTGCGCTTTACGACGCGTAGCAGTCTTCCTTCGGCCATGGTCCGGTCCTGATCGGGATACCGGCGACGAGTGTCGCAGATTGCGGCGGGACCTTGCCATCCGTCCGGCAGCGACAGCACGATGGCCGCCGGTTATGCTGCCGAACGTGTTGGTTGGCGAGATCTGATATGCCGGTCGGAATGGATCTGTGGCACCTGGCGGCAGGGCTCGGCCTGTTTCTGTTCGGCATGCACCATCTCGAACAGGCCTTGCAGCAGCTTGCCGGACGGCCGTTCAAGGTTTTCCTCCGCGAACACACTTCCCGGCCCGTGAAAGGCGTAATCGCGGGCCTCCTCACCACCGTAGCCCTGCAAAGCAGCAGCGTGGTCAGCTTGCTGGTGCTGGCGCTGGTCGGCACCGGAATCCTGTCGCTCGCCAGTGCCATCGCCATCGTGTTCGGCGCCAACCTCGGGTCGACCGCGACCGGGTGGATCGTTGCCAGCATCGGATTCAAGCTCGATATCGAAGTACTGTCGCTGCCACTGATCGCGGCCGGCGGACTTGGCGTAGTCTGGTCAGCGGCAGGTAGCCGGCGCCTTGGCATCAGCCAATTTCTGGTTGGCTTGGGCCTCATGTTTCTCGGGCTCGATTTCATGAAGTCCGGCGCTTCGACGGCTACAGCGATGTTCGATCCTCAGGCTCTGGCCACTTATCCGCTAGTCGTGTTCCTGCTCGCGGGCTTCCTGGTAACGGCCGTGGTCCAGGCGAGCTCGGCAACGATCATGATCACACTGAGCGCCTTGTATGCGTCCGCGATCACGCTCGAGGCGGCCGCAGCCGTCGCCATAGGCGCGGATCTTGGCACCACAATCACGGCAATTCTTGCAGCACTCGCCGGTTCGGCGGCGAAAAAGCGCGTTGCCCTGGCGATAGTCATTTTCAACGTCGTCACCGATGGCCTCGCGTTCCTCGCCTTGAACCCGCTGCTGTTCTTTATCACCGGCATCATCGGCATTGCCGATCCGCTGTTTGCGCTGGTGGCGTTTCACAGCCTTTTCAACCTGCTCGGCATCCTGCTGTTCCTGCCGTTCATCGGTTTGCTGGCTCGCTGGCTCGAGACGCGGTTGACCGCCGAAAAGCACACGTTGCTGCGGCACATCAAGAAAAGCGACACGGCCGTGCCGGAAGCGGCCATAGAGAACCTGTCACGGGAGACCTTTCGGCTGATCGATCAGGCCGCCGCGCTGAACCAGATCAGTCTTGGCTTGAAGCCCTATCGGACGTTTTATGCGAGCGATAAAGACCGCAGGGATGTGCGCGTGTTCGGGCACGAAGCAAACCAGGATGTCTGTTATTCGGAGATCAAACAGCTTGAGGGGAAAATACTCGGTTTTGCGCTGGCCATGCAGGCACAGCCTTTCGATCCGAGCGTTTCGGCGCGCCTCAACCAGATCATCCCGGCTATCAGGAACGCGGTGCATGCAGCCAAGACCATTCGCGACACGCATCACGACTTGCAGCAGTTTCGTGATTCCGCAAATGACCACTTCAACGAGTACTACGACAGGTTCCGTTCCGTGGTGCGGGATTTCTATGATGCTTATGACACCTTGCGGAATGCCACCGACCCCGCGCACTACTTCGAAGTGCTGACCGCGCTGAAAGCCAGGAACGAGACATTGCACCGCAGCATGCATGCCAACATCTACCGGGAAGTCAGCGCGGCCATGTTTTCAGAGACCGAGATCTCGACCTTGTTGAACGTCAACCGCGAAATTTATACGTCCGGACAGAACCTGCTGACTGCGCTGGCGGATGCGCTGCTCGACCCGCAACGAGCCGCGGACTTCGCCGGCATACGAGGCTCCACGTAAGGGAATATGCGGATGTCAATCAGGCCGGAACAGACTCAAGATTCGGCATGGCCATTCAGGGAACCAGGGGGCAGTACATGCAAAACGATGTCGCCTCGATCCTCGCCGATTTGCGCCAGGATCACCGCAATATGACCCGGCTCCTCAACCTGCTCGAGCGCGAGTCGAATCGTATAGAGGCCGAGCACGACGCCGACATCGAACTCATGCAGGATGTCATGCACTACATGACAATCTATCCGGACGCCGTTCATCACCCGAAAGAAGACCGCATTTATGCGGAGCTGAAAAAGATCAGGCCCGAACTGTCGGAAGGATTCTCACGCATCACACTCGACCACCAGGCAATTGCCGAACAGGGGATGCAGTTGCGCAACGACATCGAGCTGATCCAGGCAGGCGCCATGGTCAAACGCAAAGCGGTGGTCAGGGACGCGTTACGCTACGCAAACACACTGCGCAATCACATGCAGTGGGAAGAACTCGATCTGTTTCGACGCATCGAGGAAATGATCAAAAGCGGTCATCGGCATTTGGACGCCGCCGATTGGCCGCGTGTTGCCGATCCTGTTTTCGGCGTGCGGCTGGAGATTCGTTTCAAGCGGCTTTTCGACAGAGCCGGTCGCGCCTGATCGTTGCAACGGCCGGTCGATACCGGCGCCCTTTCTAGTTGCCGCCGGGCACCAGCGCCAGTTCGCGCATGCCGGATGCCGCGAATCCTTCGACTTCACCGCCCAATGGCCAGATTACGAGTACCCGTGCACCCTCCGGCGACAGCGTTTTGTGGATCACATGGTCGCGTGCCCGAACCACTCCGGTCATACCCGGCGAGAGTACATGCATCTCGCCATTGACGATGTGCCCCAGCTCGCCCTCGATGACGTAGATGATTTCCAGTTCGTGTACGTGCGAATCGCCTTCCCAGTCGGGCGGGAAGCGGATCTCCGCGACTTCGGCGCCGGCGCTGCCGAGATTTTGCCCCTCGATGAGCACCTTGATCACACCGGTGCCGGTGTCACTGTCCCATTCGAACTGCCGGGTGCCGGACGAGATGATTTCGTAACCGTCGTAGGCGGCGGGATCCGACGGCAGATCCTTGCCGCAGCCGGCCAATACAACGCTAAGCGCGATGAGCGCGACTGCCAGATTCGATGCCTGTGTTTTCATAGAGTTTGTCACTGTCGTTCAAAGACGATGTTGCCGTTGACCACGGTCATCAGGATACGGCCATTGAGGATATCCCCCGGACTTTCGGTTGCGAGAAGAAACGGATCGATATCCATGACCGTCAGGTCGGCCCAGCGTCCTTTTTCGATGATTCCGCTTTGGTCCTCGCGAAAGCTCGCGTACGCCGACCAGTTGGTGTAGCCGCGCACCGTTTCTTCGGCGGTCATGGCCTGCTCGGCGTACCAGCCACCTTCGGGCTCCTGGTTCTTGTCCTTCCGCGTGATCGCCGCATGCATGCCGTAGAAAATGCTGTGGTCCGAGCCCGGGTTGTCCGAATTGAACGTCAGCAGCGCCGCGTTCTGCCGCAGAGTCCGCCAGGCATAAGCGCCGAGTATGCGCTCCGGCCCGACGCGATCCTCCGCCCAGGTCTTGTCTTCCACGGCATGCGGCGGTTCCATGGAGGCGATGAGCCCGAGTTGGCCGACACGTACCAGGTCGTCCGGATGCATCACCTGTGCGTGCTCGATGCGATGCCGGTTTTTACGCGTGGCCGGATCCGCATTGAAAACGGCTTCGAGGATATCGATGGATTCGCGGTTACCGGCGTCGCCGATCGCATGTATGGCAATCTGGAATCCCTTCTTCATCGCTTCCGCATTCAATGTCTGGTTGAAGCCGTATTCGTCGCCGCTGACGCCGCGATGTCCCGGGGCATCCGAGTAGTCGTAAAGAAGGCGCGCGCCCCGTGAGCCGAGGGCACCGTCGTAATACGCTTTGACTGTTCGCGTTACCAGGAAACTGTCGTTGTCCGAATCCGGCCCTTTCGCTATCCACTTTCGCATCAGCTCTTCGTCACGTAACGACAACATCGCGTAGACCCGGATCGGCAGGCGATTGCCGGCTTCGAGTTGCTCCAGCACGCTCATTTCGCGGGACCCGAGTCCGGCTTCGTGTACCGCCACATAGCCGTCCGTTGCCATCTGGTTCAGACCGACAAGCAGGCGCTCGGCCAGTGCTTCGTCCGACGGTTCCGGGACCGCGCTTCGAATCAGCGGCACGGCACGATTGAGAAACAGGCCATTGGGCTCGCCGTCCGCGCCGAGACGCATTTCGCCGCCCGCAGGGACCGGCGAGGTCGCGCTCAGCCCGGCCGCATCGATGGCTTTCTTATTGGCCCAGCCGGCGAATCCGTGCAGGCTTGCCAGGAACACCGGGTGATCGGGAACAGCAGCGCTCAGCAAGACCTTGTCCGGATAATGATTGGCCCAGGCGCCCTCGTCCCAGCCGGCACCGAGTATCCATTCGCCTTTCGGCACCGACTTTGCACGCTCGGCGACACGGGCAACGGCTTCTTCTTCTGTTTTTACATCGACGAGATTGACGCGCTCGAGATTCGTGCCGAGTTCAAAAACGTGGGTATGCGAATCGACGAGCCCGGGTATCACGGTAGCGCCCGCGAGGTCGACGACCCGGGTGGTCGGGCCCTGGAATTTCAGTGCGTCGATGCTGCTGCCAACGAAGTTTATTGTGCCAGCGGTTACAACCACGGCATCCGCATCCGGTCTCCAGCCGCTATCGTCGTACGGCGCTCCTATAGCCGGCGTTCCGTCAGCGGCCGGGTCGTTCCAGTCGAGCGTGTATACGCGTGCATTGGTCAGGATCAGGCTGGCGCCATCGGGACCCGGCGCATCGGAATCCTTCGAGCATGCGGCGAAGAACAGCAACGGGAGCAGCGCGGAGAGCTGTCGGAGGTATTTCATCGGTTTTTCTGCCGGAGTCGTCGTTGCCGCGACGTTAACGCAGCAACCCGAAAAAATCGACAGGCAGTACGGTGCCGCGTCGGCGGCTGTCAGCTTGTGGATGCGACCGGGCGCTGATCCGGACGGTTCTCAGCACACCGCTGGCGGTTGACAATCATCCGCTCGTGCAGCTCCGTGATCGCGGCGCTGCCGGAGCGCTCACAAAGAAACGGGAACACGGCGTGCAGCGCACAGCAAACTGCCCCGCGCAACATGCCGGCACTGAAACCCATCGCGGCCCTGAAATGCTGCCCGTAGGATTCACCCACGGCTGCCGGGTGCTCGGTGAACTTGCTGCGTATCAACATCTGCCTTCCTCCGGTGGAGACAGCATTATCGGCAACAAAAGGGTAAACATTGTTGCTTTTTGTAATGAAATCCGATCCTATTATGCAACGATTGTTCCATTTATCCGGACTCTATGAAACCGATGGACAACAAGGACCGGCTTATCCTGCAGTTGCTGCAGGCGGACGCCAGCCTTTCGATGAACGAGCTGGCCGAGCACTGCGCGCTTTCGCGGACTGCCGTGTGGCGGCGCGTCCGCGAGCTCGAGGAAGACGGCGTGATCATCGGGCGAGTCACCCGGCTGGACCCCGCCCGCATGGGATTCCCGCTAACGGTATTTGCGCTGGTCAGGACCAACCAGCACAGCGACGACTGGTTTGCGAAATTCTCGGCGGCGGTCGCGTCGATCCCGGAGATCCTGGAATTTCATCGCACCAGCGGCGACATCGATTACCTGTTGCGCATCGTCGCTCGCGACATGCAGGACTATGATCGCGTTTATCGAACCCTGATCAGGGCAGTCGACCTCGCGGACGTCAGTTCGACTTTTGTCATGGAAACGATCAAATCGGATATGGCCCTGCCGCTCTGACCAGGATCGCAGCTCAGAGAAAATTGTTCGGCCAGATCATGCTGCGCCACATGTGCGCCACAGGGCTGCCGTCAAATCCGAGACCTTCCTTAGGCTGTTGAAAATTGCGCCCGATGATATCTGTGAAATCCTCGACGTCGACCTTGATGCCTTTTTCGAACGAGTAAAGGTCATTCAATGTGATCAGTCGCGATGTCATGTACCACTTGTGATTCCGGGCTTCCTTGTAGGCCTGCTCGATATAGGGTTCGGGCTGGTACTCGGCGCCGAAGAAGCGGATATAGGCCTCCGGGTATGCGTAGTCGACGGATTCGTCAGCGTAGAACCGCAGCGCCTGGTGCTTCTCGATCGCCCAGCTGACTTCCTCATCGACGTATGGCTTGATCATTTGCGCACACCAGTACCCGTGATCCGTGCGTATCAGCGCGTAGACCGAGATGTCATGAACGAGGCATGCCATTACGACTTTTTCGTCGTGACCGTTGTTCAGCGCAAGTCGCGCGCTTTGCAACAGATGATCGGCGGGCGCAAATCGCAGCTTGAAGAAATCGATCAGCGTCGGGCGCTCCGGCATCTTTGGCAGCCGCGGATCGTTCCCCATAAGGAAGGGCATGGGGCCGTAACTGTTATCTTCGCCAACCCCGCAGGCAAACGGCTCGACCACGGTGCGCGAGAGCGATTCGCTCATCGCCTGCTCGAGTGCATCGGCCTTGCCCGACAATGTTGTCGCGGCAGTAATCGACGCGATGGATGCCGCACTCAGTGATCCGAGGAATGATCGTCGATCCATGTTGTATGCTCCTCTTCAGGTGTCGATCAGCGTATCAGGCGGCAATCTCTACGGCTATTTCGTCGATGCCGTCTATACCGCCGGTAATCCGGTCCCCGCGCTGCACCGCCCCGACCCCGGCCGGGGTGCCGGTAAAGAGCAGGTCTCCTGGGCGCAGTTCGAAGTAGGTCGAGAGTTCCGCAACCGCTTCCGGCACACTCCAGATCAGCTCCTTCAGATTGCCGTCCTGGCGCACCGTACCGTTCACCGCCAGCCAGATGCGGCCAAGCTGGGGATGACCGATGTCGCTCGCGCGATGTATGCGTGAAACGGGCGCCGAGCGATCGAAGCCCTTGGCAGTATCCCACGGCTTACCTGCTTTTTTTGCCTGTGCCTGGAGATCGCGGCGGGTCAGATCGATACCGACGGCATAGCCGAACACATGGCTCAAGGCACGCTCGGCCGGAATCCCGTGCCCGGCCTTGCCGATAGCCACGACCAGTTCGATTTCATGATGCAACTCGCCGGTACGCAATGGATACGGGATCCGCTCGCCGTTTTGCACGACGGCATCTGCGGGTTTGGCAAAATAGAACGGCGGCACACGCTCCGGATCGCTGCCCATCTCCCGGGCGTGCGCAGCATAGTTCTGGCCGACGCAATAGATCCGGTGCACCGGGAACAGCTCTGCGCAACCGGCGACCGGCAACGTCGGTGCGTTCGAATCGAACAGCAGCCGGCTCATCGCAACATTGCACTCCCGTGAAGTCGGTTGCATCATCCCATGAAACAAGCAGGAGTCACACATGGCAGCAACCGAATCCCGCATGTTGAAACTGGGCATCAGAGCGCCTGCATTCGCATTGCCGGATGCTTTTGGCAAAAAGCATGCGCTGAGCGATGCGAAGGGTTCTGATGCGGTCGTCGTGATGTTCATTTGCAATCACTGCCCGTTTGTCAAACACGTACGGCTGGAGCTTGCCCGGATCGGCAAGGACTATGCATCGCGCAACGTGGCCATCTTCGCAATCAACAGCAACGACCCGGTCACGCATCCGGGTGACAACGCCGCAGGCATGAAAAAGGAAGTTGCGGACTGGGGCTACACGTTTCCTTATCTTATCGATGGCGAGCAGACGGTCGCGAAAGCGTACCAGGCCGCCTGTACGCCGGACTTTTACGTATTCGACCGTGATCTGCAGCTTCGGTACAGGGGGCAGCTTGACGGCAGCCGGCCGTCGAACGACATCCCGGTGAGCGGCACCGATCTGCGTGCCGCCATCGACGCGATCGTTGCAGGCGGGCGCGCAAACGAACGGCAAGTCCCGAGCATCGGGTGCAATATCAAATGGAAGCCAGGCAACGAGCCTGACTGGTACAGGTAGGAGAGACCGGAAAAGCCTGGGACCCGACCGGCCCCTGCTGCATTCCCCGACGCTTACTCCGACCGCTCCTTGCCGCGCTTGATCTTGTTATGTTGCGGCCGGCCTTCGCTGCCGTCCGCTGCGCGCCTTTCCCGAAACCTGTCCCTGGTCTCCCTGCTTTCCGCAATCTTTGCCACGCGGTTGCCAAGAATGGCCAAAACAGAATCGTCCATATCGTCGATGTTCTCGACGTAGTGCTTTTTGCTCACCTCATCAACCTCAGTAGGGCCGAAATACAGACCGACTGATTCCCGATCGTGCCGGGCGTCACCCGGTTGAATCTGTCTTACGGCTTAGTGAGAAAGCCCGACGGCATAATCGCCCTGGGCCGTTTCGAAATCGTCATAGTCCTCGAAGTCTGCCAGTTCCATCTTCAGATGCCGGTTCTCCCGCGACATTTCAATCAGACGCCAGACCGGTACCCGATCCGCTGCAGCCTCGGCCTCCTTCGCACTGGCTCTGGCACCGTCACCGGCTGCTTCCTCGTCGTCTGAAAAATCGGCAATTTCGAAATCGTCTTCGGCATCCATGGTCAGATCGTACTCCGGGCCCGGTAGGCCCTTAAATGGCATTGAAAAACTGCGCGGGGCGGCCACTGATGTCCGGCAAGGCGCTTTTTTCGCAAGATAAGCCAAAAATTTTTGAAGTCAAGGAATTTCGTGCACGATGAGGAATGGACCTAACTCACTGACATATCGCACTTTTTCGTAGCGATTTCGGTTGCCATAATGCGCCGCTGCAGGGCAAGGCGCGCGACCCGTACTGCATTTTTAACCAGTGGTTCTGTCGGCCTGTTTCTGCAATGCGTGTTCCGCATCACGTTCCGAGCCTATGAGGACTGCGATCCATCGGCTGCGCTCGTCGCTTTCCAGCCCGAGTTTCAGGGTCATGGTCAGCGGCACCGCGAGTAACATGCCGACCGGCCCGAAGACCCAACCCCAGAAAACCAGGCCGATAAACACGACCAGCGGTGAGATTCCGACCCCGTAACCCATGATGCGGGGCTCGAGTATGTTGCCGAAGACCACGTTGATCGCCAGGAATCCGATGGCCGTGGTCGATGCTTCGGCGGGACCGAACTGCATGATCGCCATCAATACCGGCGGAATGGCGGCAATGATGGAGCCGATAGTGGGTATGTAATTCAGCACGAAGGCCAGCATTCCCCATAAGAACGGGAAATCGAGGCCGATCGCCCAGGTCAGTAATCCTGCCAGCAGGCCGGTCACCATGCTGACAGCGGTCTTGATACCGAGATAACGACCCAGGTCATTCAGGAATTTCCGCGCCTGGTGCAGCGATCCGCCGCGCCGGCCGAAGGCTGCTCGCACCTTGGTGCCAATACTCGAAGCCTCGAGCAGGATAAAGACCATCGTGAAAAGTATGAGGAACGTATTGGTCAGGACATCGCGCAGGGCATTCAGCAACCCGGCCGCGAGGCCCATGGCCCAGCCCGGATTGAGCAGGTCCGTCAGCCCCGTAATGGTTGTTTCAGCATCCGTGCCGTCATCCATGTAACTTGCGGCGATCTGCAATGCCCCCTGCACGATCGTATCCAGCCTGGCCTGATATCCTGGCAATGCCGCGGTGAATTCCGCTATCGAAGATCCGACGATCAGCCCTATGCCGGTCAGCCCCAGCATCAGTATCAGCACGATGAGCAACGCGGCGATCACCGACGGAACCCGGTGACTCTGCAGCCACAACATCGGGCGAACCGTCATCAAAGCGATGAAGATCGCAAGCAGGAACGGCACGATCACGACTTTCGCCGCCTGCATCCCGTAGACGATCACAATCACGGCAGCAACGCTGATCAGGGCATTCGAGTTCTTTACAGTCTGTTCGCTCATCGCGGTCTGCGGATTCATCCGAACTCAGCGGCTCACCGGAACTGCGTCGTCCTTGATCCGGGTGATCGTGAAGCCGGTGAACCCGTAGATGATCGATACCAGTGGATTGATCAGATTGAAGAAAGCATACGGCAGATAGGCCAGCGTCGGCACACCCAGCGCCGCGGCCATGTACGCACCGCAGGTATTCCAGGGTACCAGCGGCGACGTCAGCGTTCCGGCGTCCTCGATGACGCGCGACAGGTTTTTAGGCTCCAGTCCGCGCCGTGCAAACTCCGCCCGGTACATTTTCCCCGGAAGCACAATCGCAATGTACTGATCCGCCGCAACGACGTTGATGCCGATGCAGCTTAAGACCACCGTCATTACCAGCGAGCCGGTGGACTTCGCCGATTTCAGCGCCGATTCGATCAGGCGACTCAGCATGCCTGCATGCTCGAGTACAGCGCCGAATGAAAGCGCGGTAAGGATCAACCAGATTGTCGTCAACATGCTGCTCATGCCGCCTCGGGACAGCAGCCCATCGATTTCAGCCACACCGGTCGTCGCGACATAGCCATCGTAGAGTGCCATCCAGACGCCTTTCGTCATTGCAAGACCGTTCGACAGCGCCGGTGAAGCCGCGTAGGCGAGCACTACCTGCGGCTGCAAGACAACGGCCAGAGCACCTCCGAACAACGCACCAAACAGTATCGTTGGCAATGGCGGAAATTTTCTGTAGGCCATGTAGAACACAACGACCAGCGGTATCAACGCAAACGGGGTGATATTGAACACCGACTGCAGGGTGGTCGTAAGGCTCGCAAGCGCACCGTCATCCGCCTGTGTCTCTACGCCAAATCCCACGAATATGAACAGCAGCAGCGCCATCGTAAACGACGGGGCCGTTGTCCAGACCATATGTTTTATGTGAGTGAACAGGTCCGTGCCGGCAACTGCCGGCGCAAGATTCGTCGTATCCGACAACGGTGACATCTTGTCGCCGAAATACGCGCCCGAGATGATCGCACCGGCTGCAATCGGCGCCGAAAGGCCAAGCCCCATGGCCACGCCGACCAGCGCAACTCCGAGCGTACCCGCGACCGTCCACGAACTGCCGATTGCCAGCGATGCGATTGCGCATATGAGACAGGCCGCCGCATAGAAAAGCTGCGGATTCATGAGTTCCAGGCCGTAATAAATCAGCGACGGCACCGTGCCGGCCATGAGCCAGGTACCGATGAGCCCGCCGACGGACATGAGGATCAGGATCGCACCCATCGCGGTGCTGATGCCGGAAACGATGGCGTCGAGTATGCTCGACCAGCTGTGGCCGTTCTTGGCTGCGATGATCGCCGCGATGGCGGCACCGAGTATCAATACGATCTGGTTGGGTCCTGCAGAAGAGTCGGAACCGAAGAGGTATACTGACAGTGCCAGCATCAGGATCAGGGCCAGGACGGGAATGAGTGCGTCCAGGAGGTTGGCTGATTTTGCTGCTCGCGTGTTCAAGGTTGCTCCGGAAAACCCGTTGGCGCACCAATGGTACTCATTACCCGGGATGACTGCACGAGCCGGCTGTCCTGGCCGGGTCAACCGGAAACGCGAACCGGCCGGAGTATGCTTTGAATACATTCATGGCTGGATCACTCACGAAACATCATCAATAATGACCCGTCTGCAACAAACGCGTGGGGCCAAAATCATGAATCACACCATTCTTGCCAGAATCCTGTTTCCTTTGCTTTCTGCAAGCCTGCTTTCGCTGGGCCTGCTGCAGTCGGCTTTCGGTGCCGTGGTGAGCACGGAAAGGGCCATGCAGATCTCCGAGCGGACAGCGCAGATCGAACGCATAAGCGCGATCCTTTCCGAACAGCAGGTGCGCGACCAGCTGGTTCGATTCGGTGTCGATCCGCAGGATGCAGCAACTCGGGTAGCGGCGCTGTCCGACAGCGAGCTGCAGGCGCTGGCCGAGAGAGTCGGCGAGCTGCCTGCCGGTGCCAACGGTGCGCTGGAAGTGATCGGCATCGTGATGCTGGTACTGCTGATCCTCGAACTCGTCGGCGTTACGGATATCTTCAAGAGTTTCTGACGCGAGTGCGCTGGGCCGTTCCGCTTGCCGCAGCCGGCGTGCTCGCCGGCTGCGCGGCTGACCCGTTTCGCGCTGTTGCCAT
>CAYXKM010000315.1:0-9435 GCA_964465665.1 uncultured Woeseiaceae bacterium | reverse complement strand
TATCCAAGTTTCTATGCCAGGTTCTAAGCAATAGCAGGCTCGAAAGCCTGCGGTTTCTGTAATATCTCCGCCGACAGAGCCTCGCGCTTCAGAAAGCGCCTGAAACTCTGCTCTTCCATTTCGAGTTCGAGCACCCACCCGCCATCGTCCGCGGGGGTGTCCTTCAGAACCGCGCCCATCTCGAACAAAAGTGCGCGCTGCCTGCCCTGTCCGGGCTTCAGGCGAATGATGCCGTGCACTTTGCCTATTCGCAGGCGATCCCCGATTGCCTGCGAAAGCAGGGGAACTCCATCACCTGTGGTCGCAGATAGCCAGACTGCCCGCCCATCACCCTTGAGGTTATTGGTTACGCGGGGCTTCCGCTCGAGCTTGTCGAGCTTATTGTACACCCTAATCTGGGGCACCGCGTCCGCGTCAAGCTCGCGGAGCACCGCGTTGACCTGGCGAATGCGATACCAGCAATTGGGGTCACTGGCATCGATCACATGCAGGATCAGATCGGCTTCGCGCGCCTCCTGCAATGTCGAGCGAAACGCTGCGATCAGTTCGTGCGGAAGGTCCCGTATGAAACCGACGGTATCTGCGAGTATGCAATGACCTCCGTCCGGCAGCTCCAGTTTGCGCAATGTCGGGTCGAGCGTCGCAAACAGTTTGTCTTCAACGTACACATCGGCGTTTGTCAGCGTATTGAACAATGTTGACTTGCCGGCGTTGGTATAACCGACCAATACGACCGTCGGATTCTCGCCTCGATCGCGATTGCGCCGATTCATGCTGCGGCGGTCGTCCAGTTCCTCGAGACGTGACTGCACCAGCCGGATGCGGTTATCGACGAGGCGACGATCCGTCTCCAGCTGGGTTTCGCCCGGCCCGCGCAATCCGATGCCGCCCTTCTGTCGCTCGAGATGGGTCCATCCGCGCACCAGTCGCGTCGAGAGGTGCTGCAGTTGCGCCAGTTCGACCTGCAATTTGCCCTCGAAACTGCGCGCACGCTGGGCGAATATGTCAAGAATCAAACCGCTCCGGTCGAGGACGCGGCATTGCAACTCGCGTTCGAGGTTTCGTTCCTGGCTTGGTCTCAAAGGGGCATTGCAAATGACAAGCTGGGCCTCATTGGCCTTGACGAGTTCACGAACCTGTTCGAGTTTGCCTTTGCCGATGTAGAAACGGGTGTCCGGCGCACGGCGCGAACAGGAAATTTCCCCGACCACGACGGCACCGGCCGAGTTCGCGAGTTCGGTAAACTCCTCTCGTTCGGATTCGTCCGGTACGCGACCGTGGGCCGCATGAACCAGTATCGCGCGTTCACCACTGCGCGGTCGCTCAAACAATCAGTGACTCCGGTAGCTTGCCAGGCACTCCGCCAGGCCAAAATAGAAACGATTAGTCGTCAGAATCTCCCGATTCCCCCTCCGGCAACGGCAACCTGACGTTTCTCGACGGAACAATGGTCGAAATTGCATGCTTGTAAACCATCTGGTTGACACTGTTCTTCAGCAGCACGACGAACTGATCGAACGAATCGACCTGACCCTGCAACTTGATGCCGTTGACCAGGTAGATCGATACGGGAACTTTTTCCTTGCGAAGGATATTG
The DNA here is from genome assembly GCA_964465665.1 of uncultured Woeseiaceae bacterium. Classification (GTDB taxonomy): domain Bacteria; phylum Pseudomonadota; class Gammaproteobacteria; order Steroidobacterales; family Woeseiaceae; genus JAKEGN01. The sequence continues at coordinate 7,838 of CAYXKM010000315.1, read as the reverse complement.
AGAAACGGATCCTGCAACGATTGCCCTTTAGCCATGTGGGGTCTCCTTATTCTTCTATTAGCCCGAATTCAGGCAATTGCTATCTGGACGCGGCATTTCCGGTGGCGCCGGTTGCCCAAATGTCGTGCCCAGCCCAAAGCGAGTAAAAATTCTAACACAAAAGATTGTCGTCAATTGCCGGCTACAGGTCCAATTCTTTGTGCAAGAGCGAGGTTATGGAGGCCAGAACATTGACTTCAAGGGGATCGAATACGTTCAGATCCGGTTCGCTTCTGAGCCAGGTAATCTGGCGCTTGGCAAGCTGACGGGTGGCATATAACGCTCGCCGATGCGCCTCATCGGGACTCATGTCGCCGTCGAGGCAGGACCAGAGTTGCCGATAGCCGACGGCTCGCATCGAGGCGCTCTCCGCCGTCAAACCGGGCCGGCCCCGCAACCGGCGGAGTTCCTCGATGAAGCCGTTATTCATCATGTTATCAAGCCGTTGTCCTATACGCTGATGCAGTAGTTCGCGTGAGGACGGCAACAGGCCGAGCTTCACGAAAAGCGGCGTGTCCGGCGCATCTGTCTGCGACTGCCATTCCGACATGCTGCGGCCACTGACACGATAGACTTCCAGCGCACGCTGTATCCTCTGGGCGTCGGCAGGTTCGATGCGAATTGCCGACAGCGGATCGACCTCGGCAAGCTGAGTATGCATGGCGGGCCAACCCACCCGGGCTGCCGCCTGATCGATGGCGGCACGAATGACCGGATCGGCCGGCGGCAATGCCGCAATTCCCTGTGTCAGCGCCCGAAAATACATCATGGTTCCGCCCACCAGCAGCGGCACACGACCGGCTTTGAGCGAATGCTCGATTTCGATGCGCGCATCGCGCACGAAGTCGCCCGCAGAGTACGCATCTTCGGGATTGCGAATATCGATCAGCCGGTGCGGAACACGACGCAGCAGATCCGGGCCAGGTTTGGCCGTACCAATATCCATTCCGCGGTAAACCAGCGCCGAATCGACGCTGATGACGTCGAACGGCAACCGGCCTGCCAGTTCGACGGCAATGTCTGTCTTGCGCGAAGCCGTAGGCCCCATCAGACAGATTGCAAATCCCTGCCGCATTACTGGCCGCGAAGGAACAGGCGATCCAGGTCCGCGATGCTGATCACCGCCCAGGTCGGCCGCCCGTGATTGCATTGATCCGCGCGGTCAGTGGTCTCCATTTCACGCAACAGGGCGTTCATTTCCGGCACGCTCAACCCACGATTGGCGCGCACCGATGCATGACACGCCATGGTCGCCAGGCATTCGTTGCTGCGGTCTTCGATTCGATTGCTGCTGCCGGCCTCCTGAATGTCGGCCAATACATCGCGCAGCAACTCTTCCGCATCGGCGTGTTGCAACAATGCCGGGAATTCGCGGATCGCAAGACTGGTCGGACCGTTGCGATCCACTGCCAGGCCGACGCGTGAGAAAAGCTCGGTCGCACCTTCCGCAAGGTCGGCCTCTCGTTCCGATACAACGACGACAACCGGGACGAGTAATGGCTGACGCACGATTCCGTCCGCTTCGAATGCCGCTTTCAGTTTCTCGTACACGATCCGTTCATGAGCAGCGTGCATGTCGACAACGATGAGGCCGTCAGCATTTTCCGCCAGTATGTAAATTCCGCCGAGCTGCGCAATGGCATACCCGAGCGGTGGCGCATCCTGCCTGCTGCCGTTCGCGACCGACTGCGCCAGTCTGGAATAACCGCCGAGTGCGTCACGCACCGCGGCGGAACCGTGCCTGCCGATCCCGGCGGATGTCGGCAACGTCATAGACCATTGCCAGGTGTCATTGCCTCGCGGGAGCTGGGCCGGCGCCGTCGGGCTGTCACCGCCCGGCCGCGTGTTCTTCAGTGCCAGTTCGACCGACTGTGCGACGATACCGTGCACGCGGCGTCCGTCACGAAAGCGCACTTCATGTTTGGCCGGGTGTGCATTGGCATCCACGGTGGCGGGATCGAGCGTCAGGTGCAGCACGTAGGCCGGGTAGCGCCCGTGAAAAAGTACATCGCGGTAAGCATGCCGGACCGCGTGCGTCAGCGTTCGATCCGAAATACTGCGTCCGTTGACAAACCAGAATTGCTGATCGGGCTGGCTGCGATTGTAGGTCGGCAGCCCCAGCCACCCCGACAAGGCGACGCCCTCCGATTCACGACTGATGAAAACCGCCTGGTTCGCGAACGGTTCCCCGCAAAGGCGGCTGATTCGATCCAGCCGCTCTGCATCGTCCCGTGCCGCCGGCAACTGCAGCACCGCGCGCCGGTTGTGCATCAGGCTGAACGCAACATCGGGACGAGCGAGTGCCAGGCGGCGGACCCATTTGTCGATATGATCGAATTCGGTACGCTCGGCCCGCAGAAACTTGCGCCGTGCCGGCGTGTTGTAGAAGAGATCGTGCACGTCAACCGTGGTGCCTGCCGGATGCGCAACCGGTACAGGTTCGGAAATGACGCCGTTGTCGACACCGACTTCCCAGGCGTCATCGCCGTGCCGGGATTGCAGTATCAACGTCGATACCGACGCAATGCTCGGCAAGGCCTCGCCACGAAACCCCAACGACGCGATGCATTCGAGATCCTCGAGACTCGCGATCTTGCTGGTCGCGTGACGCGAGACGGCGAGTGCCAGTTCCCCGCGCGGAATACCGCTACCGTTGTCACGCACGCGTATCAGTTTGCTGCCGCCGTCGATGATCTCAATGCTGATGCTGGTCGCGCCCGCATCCAGGCTGTTTTCCACCAGTTCCTTGACCACGGAAGCCGGACGTTCGACGACTTCGCCGGCAGCGATCTGGTTTACGAGGTGACCGGGAAGCAGTCGAATGGGCATGGCGGGATCAGCAAAAAGCGAGTGCGCCATTCTTTCAAAAGCAGCCGCAATTGCAAATCCGGCGGCCCACCGGGTAACGCGAGGCTGCTGTTCAGGTGCCGGCGTGTACCGGAATTCTCAGCGTTTGTCCCACCCGGACCCTGTCACTCGACAGTTTGTTCGCCGTTTTGATCTCTGCAGCGCTGACATTGTAGCGCTGCGCGATCTGCGACAGCGTGTCGCCACGTGTGATCACGTGCTGGATCGGGTCGGCCGGCTGGCGCCGGACGTTTAGTGCAAGCTGCGTGTCCTGCGGCGGATTCGCGTGAAAATATTTGCGAATTCCCGCAAGGATTGCCGTGGCCAGCTTGTCCTGGTGCGCGCCATTCCTAAGATTCTTTTCTTCTGTCGGATTCGATATGAATCCGGTCTCGACCAGTATCGAGGGAATATCCGGTGACTTCAGCACCAGCAGTCCCGCCTGTTGTACATTGCGGCGATGCACCGGACCGAGCCGCGCCAGCTCGCCGATGACTTCGTCGCCGACATCGAGGCTCGCGCTCAACGCCGCATTCTGCGACAGGTCGAGCAACACCGAGGCAAGAACCGCGTCCTTGTCTGCCAAAGAGACCCCGCCGACCATGTCCGAGGCGTTTTCGCGTTCCGCCAGCAGCTTCGCTGCCTCGTCGCTTGCGCCTTTCAGCGACAGCACGTACACGGACGTACCCTTTGGGCGGCGGTCGCGGACGGCATCGGCATGCACCGAGAGGAAAAGATCGGCTTTATGACGACGCGCGGTTTCCATGCGTTGGCGATGGTCGACGTAGTAATCGCCGTTTCTCACCAGCACCGCTTTCATTCCGGGTTCCGCATCGATGCGCCGCGCAAGTTGTTTCGCCACCGCAAGAGCAACGTCCTTTTCACGCGTGCGCCCTTGCCCGATGGCGCCCGGATCGTGCCCTCCGTGTCCGGCGTCGACCGCAATCACTACGTCGCGCCCGCGAACGTTGTTCTCGGATGCGCGCTTGACCGGCTGCAGGCCGCCTTGCGGATGCAGGTCGATCACGAGGCGGTTGCCATACTGGCCGTTTGGCGCGGCGGTAAAACTTCGCGATCGCATCTCTGCATTGAGATCGAGCACGATGCGCAACTGGCCGTTGGCGCGTAAGCCGCTGCGTATCGAGGCGATGGCGCCGATGCCATCCGGGATGCGCGCCGCCGATTCGGACAGGCGGCTGTCCTTGAGGTCCAGCACGAGTCGATCGGGTCCGCGCAGCGTAAAAATGCTGTGCTCGACCGGACGGCTCAGGTCGAAGACGACGCGCGTTCGGCCGTCCTCGAACCATACGCGTATGTCATCGACCGTGGTCTCGGCGCGCACGTAACTCGCCGACAGCAACAGCATCAGCAACAGCAGGCGCGTTGAATAAAAAGTGGCGCGTTTAGTGGCGCGATCTGACATGCGGTATTCGGACCCAGGCGTCGGGATAGTCTCGGCTGAGTATACGTTTCCGGCGGAAAAAGCCAATATTCCAGTGAGAAATTATAGAGATAGAGCCACTATTTAAGAGACTTCAGAGACACGGCTAACAACCGTGGCGCCGCGCCCCGTGTACGCGGTCACGGTAGCGCGCCTGCCGCTGCCCGAGTAGTCGAGATGAACCTTGAGGTCGGCGGCGTCGAGCCGGTGTCCGGCCCGCTCCGGCCATTCCAACAGGAGGAGCCCGTCCGCCCAATCTGCGGAGCCCAGGTACTGCAATTCCTCCGGGTCTGCAATTCGATATAAATCAACATGGTAAATAATCCGACCATGCACGTCGTAAGGTTCGACCAGGGTGTAGGTCGGGCTCGGTACGAGGCCACCGTAGCCGAGGCGTTTGAGCATGCCGCGGGCCAACGTCGATTTTCCCGCCCCGAGTTCTCCCTCTAGCAGCACGATCCAGCCGGCCGTGTCGGCCGGCAAGGCGGACGCAATCTTGAACGCCAGCGCTACGGTTGCCGCCTCGTCCGGCAACGCAAACGCGGCGGTTACGGATTCACCCAAGTCCGCAACTCCAGGAGCAGGTCGGAGGCCAGCATGCCGCGTTGCCCTTTGGCTGCCGCGGCGTCTCCTGCCATGGCGTGTATGAGCACGCCGCAGACCGCCGCCATCTCCTGGGACACCCGCTGTGCGAGCAACGCCGCAATAATGCCGGTCAATACGTCTCCCATGCCCGGCGATGCCATGCCCGCATTGCCGGCGGTGCACAGCCAGCAAGTTCCGGCACCGCCGGAGACGAGGCTCCCTGCGCCTTTCAGCACAACCGTGCCGCCATACCGCCGTTGCAGCTCGGTTGCAGCCCTCGGCCGGTCGCGCTGCACCTCCCCGCTGTCCGTCGCGAGCAGTCGTGCCGCTTCGCCGGGGTGCGGCGTCAGTATCCAGTTGTCCTGTCGGGACTTGAGATCGGCAAGCAGCGTCAGCGCATCGGCGTCGATCACGGTGGGCAAATTCGCACCCAGCGCCGCATCGAGCAGTGAACGGCCCCAGTCACCGGTACCGAGTCCGGGTCCGATGCCGATGACATCCGCGCGATGCAAAACCTCCACCAGGTCGGCCGCTTTTTCGACCGCATGGAACATCAACTCGGGGCAAGCGGCAGCGATCGGCGGGACGTTCAGCGGGTGCGTCGCTACCGTAACCCGGCCCGCGCCAGTGCGTAACGCCGCCATGCCCGCAAGACGAATGGCGCCCGGCATGCCGGGGTTGCCACCGATCAGGAGCACATGGCCGAAATCCCCCTTGTGCGCGTCGGATGCGCGCGGCGGCAATGCTTTGGCCAGCAACGACGCCTCGATCCTGCGAAGCACCGGCGCAAACTCTTGCAGGCAGTCGGCCGGAATACCGAGACCGGCGAACGCCAGCTCACCGACGCAACTCCTGCCCGCGCCGAGAAACAGTCCCGGTTTCAACGCCACGAAAGTCACGGTCAGATCGGCAGACACCGCTTTGCCCATGATCGCGCCGCTGTCACCGTGCAAGCCGCTCGGGATGTCGAGAGCGACCACCGGGGCGGCGTGCGCGTTGATTGCCTCCACGATGTCCGCAAAAACGCCCTCGAGCTCGCGTTGCAGACCGCTGCCGAGCAGCGCATCGACCATCAGGTCGGCATCGGGATCCAGTGCGCCGGCCCATTCCACTACGGTCCCGCCTTCGGCGGCGAAATCCAGGCAGGCGCTGCGGGCGTCGCCGGAGAGGGATTCCGGCGAGCTGGCCGCCAGCACCGAGACCCCGATGCCTTTCTGGCCGGCAAGGCGCGCGAGTACATAGCCGTCGCCACCGTTGTTGCCGGGACCGCAAACAATCTGCCAGCGCTTTGCTTTGGGAAACTTGCGCAACGTTTCATCGAGTGCGGCCTGCGCGGCCCGCGTCATCAGTGCGTAGCCACTGATGCCGGCGTCATTGATCGCCGCCTGGTCGATACGCCGAACATTTTCGACAGAATGGATTTGGACAGGTAAATTCAAGACTCGCGCCTCGTACGCAGAGGCAATAATACTGACAGAAAAGCGGTGCAGGCGTTTGCCCGATCTCCCGACAGCAGAACTCAACGGCGCATCCGAAGTTGCCAAGAGCATCCGTCGCTTTGGAATCGAACTCGGCTTCCAGGCCATCGGTTTCAGTGACATCGACCTCGACACGGCCGGGCAGCGACTGGCAACCTGGTTGCGCCAGCGCTTCCACGGTGAAATGCACTACATGCAACACCACGGCGAGCGGCGCAGCCACCCGGAGCTGCTGGTGCCGGGCACGGTCACGGTCATCTCCGCACGCATGGATTATCTTCCCGCCGAGAATGAGAATCCCGAGGTGCTCCTCGATCACCCGTCAAAAGCTTATGTGTCGCGTTACGCACTCGGCCGCGACTACCACAAGCTGCTGCGCAGCAGGCTGCGTTCCCTCGCCCGGCGCATCGAAACGGAGATCGGCCCGCACGGACACCGGGTGTTTGTTGACAGCGCGCCGGTACTCGAAAAACCATTGGCTGAAAAAGCCGGGCTCGGCTGGATCGGCAAGCACACCAATCTGATCAACCGGACTGCCGGTTCGTGGTTTTTTCTCGGCGAGCTGTACACAGACATGCGGCTGCCAGCGGATACCGCGGAAGTGTCTCACTGCGGCAGCTGCCAGGCATGCCTGGAGGTCTGCCCGACGAAAGCCATCGTTGCACCGTATCGGCTCGACGCCAGCCGCTGCATTTCCTACCTGACGATCGAACTGCACGGCAGCATCCCGCTCGAGTTCCGCAAACCGATCGGCAACCGGATTTACGGTTGCGACGACTGCCAGTTGTGTTGTCCGTGGAACAAGTTCGCGAGGCCAACGGCGGAAGCGGATTTCCGGCCGCGGCATGGTCTGGACGACGTGCAGTTGACGGAACTCTTTGAATGGTCCGAAGAAACCTGGCTCAAGAGAACCGAAGGCAGCGCCATACGCCGCATCGGCTACGAACGCTGGCTGCGTAACATTGCCGTCGCGCTCGGCAATGCGCAATCGTCACTTGAGGTTACGGCGGCACTGCAGGAAAAGCTGGACCATCCGTCGGAACTGGTACGCGAACACGTGCAGTGGGCGCTCGCCCAGCACGGATCGAAGGCGAACCGGTCGGTCTCGCTGCAGACCGTCCGCTGAATGCGACACCTTGCAAGTCGCGTAATGGTACAAACGATAAGAATTGACAAATTGAGAACGCAATCAACGAATGTTGACCCAATACGCGATTTCATTGTGACGGATTTCACGAAACTCTCGGCGTAACTCCGCCCGCGCGCCCGGCATTGCCGCCCGCGTCGTCGATTTTGCTGCCGAAACCGCAGAAATACCGCACAGGAAAAGACGTGTCTGTACCATCGCTCGCCATCAATTCGGATTACAAGCGCTCGCTGCTCTCGGGACTGGAGCTGTTTCACGGAGTCAATCCGGATCACGTACAGGGCCTGCTGCAGCGCTGCGA
>CAYXKM010000314.1:0-13542 GCA_964465665.1 uncultured Woeseiaceae bacterium | reverse complement strand
AAAATGCGACGTATCATTTCTGTTACCGTGATTACGCTGGCGTTCCCGCTGCTGGTCCATGCCGATGCCATTCGCCAGACCAAGGGCGAATTCTACGATGCCTTTCGCCAGCTCGATGTCGATCTGCCGACGCCCAACATGTATCGCTCGGCTTCCGGCGCGCCCGGACCCCTGTACTGGCAGCAACGCGTGGACTACGACATCGAGGTCGTCCTGGACGAGGGGCGCCGGCACATCGCAGCATCGGAGACCGTTCGTTACGCCAACAACTCGCCGGATACGCTTCGGTACCTGTGGATACAGCTCGACCAGAATCGTTTTCGCACGGATTCGCTCGAAAACAAAACAAGAACTGCAACTGATCCGTTGACAATCCTCGACAGGAAGAATCGCGACGTCATTACTTTCGACGAACTCGCCCACGAACAGGCAACGCGCGAAACGCCGTACGGGTTCGAGATCGGCGAGGTTACTGATGCCCGCGGCCGCACCATGCCGCACACGATTGTGGATACGATGATGCGCATCGACTTACCGGAACCGCTCAAGCCCGGTGAACGCACCAGCTTCTCCATCGACTGGTCGTTCTACATCATCGACAACCCGAGGGTGGGCGGCCGCAGCGGGTACGAGCACTTTCCTGAAACCGACTCCTACATTTATTTCCTTGCACAATGGTTCCCGCGCCTTGCCGCCTACACCGATTACTCCGGCTGGCAGCATAAAGCTTTCCTGGGCCGTGGAGAGTTCACTCTTGAGTTCGGCGATTACAAAGTGGCAATCACGGTGCCTTCGGACCATGTCGTTTCGGCCAGCGGCGAACTGCAGAATGCATCTGACGTACTGAACCCCGAACAGCGCCGGCGCCTTGCACAGGCACGCCGCGCGGACAAACCAGTGTACATCGTCACACCGGAAGAAGCCGCGGAAAACGAGTCCGCCGGCACCAACAGCACGCGAACCTGGGTGTACGAGGCGAAAAACGTGCGGGATTTTGCCTGGGCTTCGTCACGCAAGTTCATTTGGGACGCCATGGTCCATCGCCAGGACGACAGCCGCGTTCCCGAGGTGCTGGCCATGTCGTTCTATCCGAACGAGGCAGAACCGATCTGGTCGATGTACTCGACGCAGGCGGTCGTGCACACGATGGAAGTTTATTCGCGTTTCTCCTTTGCCTACCCGTATCCGACTGCGCAATCGGTGAACACCTGGAAGTCCGGTGGCATGGAATACCCGATGATCACTTTCAACGGTTACCGCCCCGAGCCTTTTCTGCAGGACGAAGACAATCCGGTCGAGAACGCGCCGGACAACACCTACTCGAGCCGCATAAAGTACGGCCTGATCGGCGTGATCATCCACGAAATCGGCCACATTTATTTTCCGATGACAGTCAATTCCGACGAACGTCAGTGGACATGGATGGACGAGGGCATCAACAGCTTCCTCGAGTACCTTGCGGAGGTCGAATGGGAAGACGGCTTTGCTGCGTACACGCCGAACCCGAACGTACTGGATTACATCGTTCCGTACATGCTGAGCGAAAACCAGGTCCCGATCATGACCAATTCGGAATCGATCCCGCAGTTTTATGACAATGCCTACAGCAAGCCCACTGCTGCCCTGATCGTTCTCCGCGAAACCGTGATGGGGCGGGAGCTGTTCGATTTCGCGTTCAAGGAGTATTCGACACGATGGAAATTCCGCCGCCCGACGCCCGCCGATTTCTTTCGAACGATGGAGGATGCATCCGGCATGGACCTGGACTGGTTCTGGCGCGGCTGGTTCTATTCCACAGATCATGTCGAGGTCGGCATAAGCGACGTGCGTGAGTACCGGGTTTCATCGAAGAACCCGGATACGGAGTTCCCGTTGCAGCGCGAGGAAAACGCAAAACTTTACCCGGAATCACTGACACAGCAGCGTAACCGCGAGGAAGGAATTACGCCACGTGTTGAACGCGTCCCCGAGCTCGAGGATTTTTACAACGAGCACGATCGTTTCACCCCGTCCAACCAGGACCGGAACGAATACAACGAACTGATCGACGCGCTGGAGGAGCTGGAACGCGAAACACTGCGCCGCGCCATCGAGGAAAACCGCCTCATCTACTTCATCGACTTCGTGAATTCCGGCGGCCTGCCCACGCCCCTGCCCCTCTCCATAACGAATGCCGACGGTTCGAAGGATTTCGTCACGATTCCTGCCGAGATATGGCGACTCAATCACCGCCAGGTGACGCGGCTGCTGGTGCGCGACAAAGCGATCTCCGCCATCGAAGTCGATCCGCGCCACGAGACGGCGGACACCGATTTCTCCAACAATCATTTTCCGCGGCGTATATCGCAATCGCGAATCGACCTTTACAAATCGGCCGAGGAAGATCGCGACCTGATGCGCGGGATGCTGGAGAGGCTGCGCGAATCCAAGGGTCAGGCCGGTGGCGGCGGGCACGAAGTGCCGCTCGATCCAGGCCAGCGTGAGTAATAGAATCATGGCCCACCGCGTAGCCGGCATTATGCTGTTGTGTGTTGCCGTTGCGGCGGCTGCATCGGCGTCGGCACATCGCTCGAAATCTGCATTGACAACGATCGAGCGAAATCCTGTCAGCGGCCGCATCGAGATCGTGCACAGCCTGCATTGGCACGACGCCGAGCTCGGCCTTGCTGAATCCACGGGAATTGCCCGGCTGTCGCTGACGACCGTCGAGTCTCAAGCGCGTCTGGCTCTTTACGTCGAGGAACGGTTTGGTCTTGCCGATGCGAAAACGTCGCAGGTGCTGCCACTCGAACTGGTCGGCGCCGAAGTATCGGGCGACTACGTAATGGTTTACCAGGAACTGGCGGCAGACCTGCCGGCAGCCCTGGCCGTCAGGCACGATGTTTTGCGTGACGTTTTTCCGGAGCAGGTCAACCAGGTGAACCTGTTGCAGGCCAGCAAGGTGAGATCGCTGGTCTTCACCGGGCAGGACACCTGGAAGACCGTCATCGTCAGCGAGGCGCCGTAGGAACGAGCGCGACCGGTCCTACAGGCATCGGCTCCTGTTATATAATGCCCGCCCTAACGGCTCGCGCATGATTGCCGATCTGGCTGACAAACAAGAACCCGGAGAAAACTCTTGAAACGGGACCAGAAATTTTTCGACCTTTATTCGTTGGTAATCGGTGTGTTGGCATTCATAGCCCTGGCGATCCTTGTGCTTGCTATGAAAATGACCGGTCAGACACAGCTGGTGTTTACCAGCCAGACTGACGAATACCGGGCGGCTGTCGAGGAGCGTCTGCGACCTTTCGGGCAGGTCTATCTGCCCGGCGAGGAAGCGCATGCCGGTAAGCCGCAGGTCGTTCCCGCTCCGGCAACGCAACCTGTCGCAACGACGTTGACCGGTCCCCAGGTGTACAACGAAGCCTGTATTGCCTGTCACGGGAGCGGCATCGGTGGCGCACCCAAAGTCGGTGATGCTGCGGCGTGGGGCGCTCGCATCGCACAGGGAAACGCGACGCTTTACGCTCACGCCATCAATGGATTCACCGGATCCATGGGATTCATGCCGCAAAAAGGCGCACGCATGGATCTCTCGGATCAGGAAGTAAGAGACGCCGTCGATTACATGGTGTCCGAATCACAATAGCTGCCGCAGCGACAGCGCCTCTGCCATGTGCGGCGCAGCAACGGCAGCATCACCTGCAAGATCGGCAATGGTGCGGGCGACTCGCCTGACGCGGTGATGTGCACGCGCCGACAGCGCAAACCGTTCGACGGCGCGCTCCAGCAGTTCCCAGCTCTCGGAGGTGGCCTCGCACAATGACTCGAGCACACTGACCGGGATGCGGGCGTTGCACACACCGGCCCGCGCAATCTGCGTTGCTCTGGCCTTGGTAACCCGTTCGAGGATGGCCGCGCTCGGTTCAGCCGTTGGCGCATCCGGTCGCAGGCACTCTTTCGATGGCCGCGGCACTGTTACGCAAATGTCGATTCGGTCGAGCAACGGCCCGGAGATCCTACCCCGGTACTGACTGACCCGATCGGCACTACAGCGGCAATCGCCGGCCGTGTCCCCGAGGTAACCACACGGGCACGGATTCATTGCTGCGACCAGCTGGAAACTGGCCGGAAACTCGGCCTGACGCCCGACGCGGGAAATCGTCAATGCGCCGCTTTCGAGTGGCTCTCGCAGAACCTCGAGCACATGACGGCTGAATTCCGGCAGCTCGTCAAGGAACAACACGCCGTTGTGTGCGCGCGAAGCCTCGCCCGGTCGCGGATCGGAACCGCCGCCGACCAGTGCGGCCGCCGAGGCCGTGTGATGCGGCGCGCGAAAAGGACGCTGGCGCCAGGTTGACAGATCGAGCTTGCGTCCGAGTATCGAATCTATCGCAGCGGTCTCCAGAGCCTCGGCTTCGCTCATCGGCGGCAGGATTCCGGGCAGGCGTCGCGCCAGCATGCTTTTGCCGGTGCCCGGTGGACCCATGAGCAGAACGTTATGCCCGCCCGCCGCAGCCACTTCCATGGCGCGGCGCGCGAGTGGCTGGCCGCGGACGTCACTCATGTTCGGCGCATTTCCGAACACGTACGGCGGTCGCGACTGGCAAAGCCTGTCGGCACGCGCAGTGCCGGACAGGTGCGCGGTGACCTGCAGGAGGCTGTCGGCAAGGAACACCTCTGTCGACGACAAGCTGGCTTCCACACCATTCGCCCGCGGCACCATAACGGCGCGCCCCGCTTCTGCGGCGCGTAATGCGGCAGGCAACATCCCGGGTACCGGGCGAACATCGCCGTTAAGACCCAGCTCGCCGTAGAACTCGGTGGAATCCAGGCCGTCCGCCGGAATGAGTTTGCTGGCAGCGAGAATTCCGAGCGCAATCGGCAGATCGAATCGTCCACCGGTCTTTTTCAGATCCGCGGGGCCAAGATTCACGGTGATCCGGATCTGGGGAAACGTGTAGCCCGAGCTGATGATGGCGCCGCGCACCCGGTCTTTGCTTTCGCGAACAGCCGTCTCCGGCAACCCCACGATGGAGAATGTCGGCAATCCACCGGAGAGGAATACCTCGATCGTAACCGGTGGCGCCTGTATGCCGAGCTGAGTGCGGCTCAAAAGCATGGCAACACTCATGGCTTTTCAGCAGCGGTGATCGCGCTTACGGCGCGTGTGTTCCTGACCATTGCCACTCCATGGCATTCGCCCTGACATCTGTTCCGGGCGAGTTTTATTCCTCTGTCCTGTCCGCGTCCTTGCCCGGCTTTTTTCCTGCTTTTTTCTTTGCGCCTGTCCCGCTCTTTGCGCGTGGCGTCGAACCCTCCTGCTCCAGAGACCGGAGGCGCGCTTCCAGTGCCTGCAATTTCTCCCGGGTACGTGCAAGCACGGCTTCCTGTACGTCGAATTCCTCGCGAGTCACCAGATCAAGTTTTCCGAGGGCGGTTCGCAACACCGCACGAAAATTCTTTTCCAGATCGTCCCGCACGGATCGCAGTCCCTTGGGCAGGGATTCTGCCAATGTCCGCGCCAGCTTTTCGATCGAATCGTCAGTCATGGGAAGTTGATACCTGAGCACGATGCAAAAGACCAGTAGCGAAATGACCGGCTCGGCCCGGATTGGTGCTTCTGCCCGATTCCGGGCACGCGCGGGCCCGGCTGCACCGCGGTGGTGCGGATGTCGGCTACTGGATTCTGTACACCATTGTTTTTATGGATAATTTATCTGCTGGCATGGATGCTGCACTGGCTACCGTGTGTTCCCGGATTGCCGGGTAATGCCTGCTGCCAGGCAGTAACGACTGGCACTTTTTCACGACGGGACGACGGGGGATCAAGATGAAAATGATCACGGCGATCATTAAGCCATTCAAACTCGACGATGTAAGACAGGCGGTGGCCGATATCGGGCTGCAGGGAATCACGGTCAGCGAAGTAAAAGGGTTTGGCCGGCAGCGTGGGCATACGGAGCTTTACCGGGGCGCCGAATACGTCGTGGACTTCCTGCCCAAAGCGAAGATCGAAATTGCCGTGGATGAATCCATCGTCGAGCAGGTCATCGAGGCCATAACGAATGCGGCTCGCACCGGGAAAATCGGTGACGGAAAGATCTTTGTTACCGAAATCACCCAGGCCATTCGCATCCGTACCGGCGAGACCGGTGCGGCCGCGATCTGAATCGGCGCGATCTCAAACAAGTATCCTGAGGAGACCTTCGTGGAAGATGCAACACGTATTGCCGCACAGGTAACAGAGCTGAGTTACGCGCTCGATACCTTTTACTTTCTGGTCATGGGCGCGCTGGTGATGTGGATGGCCGCCGGCTTCACGATGCTCGAAGCCGGGCTGGTGCGCGCGAAGAACACCGCCGAAATTCTCACCAAAAATATCGGCCTGTATTCGATCGCCTGCATCATGTACATGCTCTGCGGCTATTCGATCATGTATCCGGGAGCGTACGAAGGAGGGGTATTTCAAAGCCTGTCATCGATCGGCAGCGGCCTGATCGGCCGGACCGATCACAGCGTGGCCGAGGTAGTCGCAAGCAGTGGTGAAACCTACTACTCGAAACTGTCGGATTTTTTCTTTCAGGTCGTTTTCGTTGCAACCGCAATGTCGATTGTTTCCGGCGCCGTCGCCGAGCGCATGAAACTCTGGGCTTTCTTTGTCTTTGCCCTGTTCCTTAGCGGGTTCATCTACCCTGTGCAGGGATTCTGGAAATGGGGCGGCGGATGGCTTGACGAACTGGGATTTGTGGATTTTGCCGGCTCCGGCGTCGTGCATCTTTGCGGTGCCTCGGCGGCGCTTGCCGGTGTCCTGCTCCTGGGAGCACGCAAGGGCAAGTACGGCAGCGGCGGCCAGATTTTCGCAATCCCGGGATGCAATCTGCCGCTCGCGACCCTTGGCACGCTCATACTCTGGCTGGGATGGTTCGGTTTCAACGGAGGTTCGCAGCTCAAACTCAGCAATGTCGGCGAAGCCAATGCCGTGGCCCTGGTATTCGTCAACACCAACATGGCCGCAGCAGGGGGCCTGATCGTCGCTCTTGTGATCGCGCGTCTCTGGTTCGGCAAAGCCGACCTTACGATGGCGTTGAACGGCGCTCTTGCGGGTCTGGTTGCGATTACCGCCGGGCCGCTGACGCCGACACCCTTGCTTGCGACGGCCATCGGCGCAATCGGCGGCGGACTCGTGATTGCATCCATTGTCACGCTCGACAAGCTGCGGATTGACGACCCGGTTGGTGCGATCTCGGTGCACGGTGTGGTCGGAATGTGGGGATTGCTGGCCGTGCCGTTGTCAATGAGCGAAGCCACCCTACTCGGGCAGATTGCTGGTCTCATCTCGATTTTCGCCTGGGTGTTTGTTGCGAGCCTGCTGGTCTGGCTGGCAATCAGGCTGACCATCGGGATCCGCGTTACGGAAGCGCATGAATACGAGGGCGTGGACCTAAGCGAGTGCGGGCTGGAAGCCTATCCCGAATTCACGCGGGCCGAGTGAGAGGGGGACTATCCGACCATATTTGGTAAATTTACCGGGCCAGGGACGCGGAATCCGTGGCTGATCCAGCGATGCGCCAAAGGGCCGCACTGACCGCTGCCAGAGGATTTGCGGGCTCATTGGGAAACCCTTCACGGAACGGGCTGTGAGTGACATCACGCCAATCGCCGGTCCGGCATGCTGTAATACGCGCATCTCCAGCGCTAAAGCAGGCTGTCAGGGCAGTCGGCTCTCTCTGCCGAGCAACTGCAGCAGGTGCCGACTGGCTCGCAAGGACCCACACGATGCAGCACCACAGTAAGGCAATTCGGACCACTTTGATAACCGCGGCAATGACCACGGCATTGCTGTTGCTCGCAGGCGCGATGACAGGAATGGCAACAGCCGGCGAAATCTACAAATGGGTCGACTCGGATGGCAACGTTCAGTACGGTGACCGCCCGAGCGGCGCCGAGTCCGAGGTCCGTTTGCATATCACTTCGCGGCCGACCGATCCCGCACGCATACAGGCGCAGACCACGGCAAGGCTGGAGCAGCAGGCGACAGCCCGCGAGGCGGCCGCAAACGAACCCGCGGGCCCGAGCGAGGAAGAGTTGCGCGCTGAAGCTCGTGAACGAACCGAAAAGTGCACGACATATCGTGCAAGGCTCGAAAAGTTCATCCAATCCCGTCGCCTTTACCGCGAAGACGAGAACGGCGAACGTGTTTACCTTGACGAAACCGAGACGCAGGCCGCGAGAGAGAATGTGCAGCGCCAGGTAGAAGAGTACTGCTCTCCCTGATCCACGCTTAGAGCCCCCACAAATAAACGGGGTCAGACCACAATTAACCAATTGTGGTCTGACCCTGTTTTTACTCGGTTACAATGCCGGCTTGTAACGTCCGGAGCCTGACATTGGCTGCAGCACGCGATACCACGAACCAGCAATCGCAGGCATATCTGCCGGATTTCTGCGCTGCCGGCGCCGTACTGATCATCGTCCTCGTCGCTACGCTTGTCGCCATCGTCCTGACGCTCGCCGCACGCCCACAAGCCGGCGATTTCCTCGGCGAACTCGGTCAGATGGCCATGTACGTTGTATGGATGGCGCTGCTCGGCACTGCGTTGCTGTGCAAACTCCGCACATGGATTGAACGGTTCGGCAAAACGCAGGCGTTCGTCATTGCCTTTGGTCTGTTGCTTTTGCTCTGCCTTGCCGTTGCCGAGGGAACATGGCAACTGAGCCGAACAT
This sequence comes from uncultured Woeseiaceae bacterium, assembly GCA_964465665.1. Lineage (GTDB taxonomy): Bacteria > Pseudomonadota > Gammaproteobacteria > Steroidobacterales > Woeseiaceae > JAKEGN01. The sequence continues at coordinate 4,833 of CAYXKM010000314.1, read as the reverse complement.
TTCGCGAAGTTGCCATCATCCACGATACTCACGCCGGCTTTCTGATACGGACGATAGCGATCAGCTCGATCGTCATCGCGCTGGCGATGAGATACCTGTACATATCGAGCGAATGGCGGCGCAGCATCGTGCTCGAAGCGCAGTCCCGGATAAGCGCGTTGCAGGCTCTGATTCGCCCGCACTTTCTGTTCAACAGTCTGAATACGATCGCATCCCTGGCGCGTTCCGATCCAGCGCGGGCCGAGGAAGCCGTCGAGGATCTTGCAGACCTGATGCGTGCGAATCTGGGAAATCCGAAAGATCGCGTTACGCTGAAAGAAGAGCTGGAGGTCGTAGCAATCTACCAGCGAATCGAGAAACTCCGCCTCGGCGATCGGCTGCGCGTGCGCTGGAACGTCAACGAGCTGCCGATGCGCGCCCTGATCCCGAGCCTGACGATACAACCGCTACTCGAGAACGCCATTTACCACGGTATCGAATTGCTGGCGGATGGCGGTGAGGTCGTGGTTACAGGCTCGCGCATCGACGACGATTTGCAGATCGAAATCAGGAACCCGGTCGCTGCGGTCACGAACCGGCGCAAGGACGGCAACCAGATGGCACTGTCGAACATCCGGCAACGCTTCGAGCTTGCCTACGGAAACCGGGCAGCGGTCGATGTCGTCGAATCGGCGGAGCAGTACAGTGTGCGGCTGCGATTTCCCCGAGATGAGCAATTCGCATGAATATTCTTATCGTCGATGATGAGGCGCCTGCGCGTGATCGCCTGCGGCAGATCATCGGGGACACCGGCGAACACACGGTCATCGGCGAAGCGGGTAACGGACGGGAAGCGCTGCTAATGGCCGAGAAGCTTCGGCCTGATGTCGTATTGCTCGATATCCGGATGCCTGGAATCGACGGGATCGAAACAGCTCGGCACTTCAATTCATTTGCAGAGCCGCCTGCCGTTGTTTTTACTACGGCCTACGATGAATACGCCATCCAGGCGTTTGATGCGAACGCCATTGGCTACATACTGAAACCGGTACGCCGCGAACGGCTCGAAAAAGCACTGCGCCAGGCGTCACGACTCAGCCGTGAGAAACTTGGCGCAGTGTCAACGCAAGCAGGATTGTCACGACAACGCGCGCACGTCTGTGCCCGGCGCCACGGCGAACTCAAGCTCATAGCCGTCACTGATATCCATTGCTTTATCGCCGATCAGAAATATGTCACGGTTGTCCACGAGGACGGAGAGGACCTGCTTGACGATTCCCTCAAATCGCTCGAAGTGGAGTTCGGCGCGCAATTCGTCCGAATACATCGCAGTGCACTGGTGGCCGTCAACCGGATTGAAGCACTGGCCAAGAACGGCGATGGACAACTCGAGATCAGGCTGCGAGGCCACGATTCGCGCCGCAATCTGCCTTTGATCGTCAGCCGCCGCCATATTGCGGACGTTCGGCGTCGGCTGAAAGGAAACTAGTCACTGTGCGCATCCGCATCGCCACCAGGAAAAGCGCGCTTGCCTTGTGGCAGGCAGAACATGTAGCCGCCGAATTGCGTAGTCTGCCGGCAGTGACTGGGGTCGATCTTTTGCCGATGACTACCCGCGGCGACGAAATCCTCGACCGCAGCCTGCAGCAGATTGGGGGCAAAGGTCTGTTTATCAAGGAACTCGAAATGGCGATACAGGCTGGCGCTGCGGATATTGCTGTGCATTCGATGAAAGATGTTCCAGCCGAGATGCCGGAGGGCTCTTGCATCGCGGCTATGCTTCGGCGGGCAAGCTCCGCCGATGCGCTTCTGACACTTGACGGACGGAAACTTGCCGAACTGCCGCTCGCCGCAGTCATCGGCAGCTCAAGTTTACGACGTCAGGCGCAACTGCGGGCGCTTCGTCCGGACCTGCAAGTGCTACCGTTGCGAGGCAACGTCAATACTCGGCTCAGGAAACTCGCCGAGCGCGAATACGACGCCATCGTACTTGCCTGTGCCGGACTGGAACGGCTTGGCCTCGAGACGCATATCAGCGAACGCTTCAATCCCGAAACGATGTTGCCCGCGGCAGCCCAAGGCGTAATAGGCATCGAATGTCTCGACGACCGTGATGAACTACTGGAACTGCTGACGCAACTCGATCATGCCGAAACACGGCGGACACCTTTAGCCGAGCGCGCCGTCGCGCGTCGCTTGCGCGCGACCTGCCAGTCGCCGGTCGCGAGTCTTGGCAGCCTGCACGGCGATGACCTTACGCTTCTCGCGTTGGTTGCCCGTGCTGACGGAAGCCGCATTCTGCGGGAGGAAATCACCGGCAGCTGCGCCGACGCGGAGGCACTCGGTTATGAGGTTGCGGACCGATTGCTTGCACGTGGAGCAGGCGAACTGCTTGCGTCCGAATTGGCATGACTGCTGGCCCTTTACACGGCCACGGTATCCTGGTGACGCGACCGGCGGAACAGGCTGGCGAACTTGCGAAAGCTATCGAAGCTGCCGGCGGCATTGCGCTGCGCATGCCGCTGCTCGAAATCGTACCGCGCAACGAAGCTGATATTGCCGCGGACGTTGCGGAGATGGCCGCGCCGGATGTCGTAATTTATGTCAGCCCGAATGCCGTGCGCCACGGTTTCTCATGGCATCCGAAGGACGCGTTGACTGCGGCCATCGGACCGACGACACAGGCGGAATTGAAGCTACGCGGACTTGCAAAGGCCATTTGTCCACGCACCGGTTTCGACAGTGAAAGTCTGCTTGCTGACAAGGCACTGACGGATGTTTCGGGAAAGCTCATTCGCATCATTCGCGGCCAGGATGGCCGCGAAACGTTGGGAAGCACTTTGCGTGTGCGTGGCGCGACCGTTGACTACCTGGCGACCTATCTGCGCCGCGCACGCCACGTTCCGGACAGTGAGATCCGGCAACTCGAAAACCTGCTACGACGCAAAGAAATCAGTTGCATTACCGTCATGAGCGATGCCACCTTGCACAGCCTTCTTGAAGTTCTGCCAGCTGCTCGCAGGAGCCTGCTTCGGCAAACCCGACTGGTGACCCCCAGCAGTCGTGTGTTAAAAAACATTGCTGAACAGATGCCCGGCCTGATTGCAACACTGGCACCCGGTCCGCGGCCGGACGATATGATCCTCGGGCTTAATGCTTGCCTGAGTGAGGACGAATCCGAATGAGCGAAAACGCGAACAACGACAGCCCGCCGAACGACGCGATGTCCGCAAAGGCTGCGCCGTCCCGCGAGAAGGACAACGACGTGCCCGCCAATACACGGGAAGGTTCGCGAAGTCTTGTCGCCTGGCTCGCTCTGGCTCTCGCGGCGATAGCGCTGGCGCGAGTGGGTTATCAGAGTTTTACCGGATCCGACTACGACAGCGCCTCGAGCGTGCAGGCGGCGCGGATCGAACAGCTGACAGATTCGCTGCAGTCGATCCGCCGTACGACGGATGCGAACGATGCAAGAATCGGTGAGCTGGCCGGAATAGCCGCCGACCAGGAGCAGCACTTTCAGGCCATCGAGAGCCAGCTCACGGATCGCCTGCAGCGACTCGACACGCTGCAGGCCCGGCTCGGCACTGTGGAAACAGGGATGGCTGAGTTGAGAGGGGTTTCCAGCGGTCTCCGGGACTCGTGGCTGTTGGCCGAAGCCGAGTACTACATGCAGATTGCCAATGCACAATTGCAGCTCGCGGACAATCCGAAACTCGCGACGCTTGCGCTGCAGCTGGCCGACGAGAAAGTCGCTCAACTGGCCGATCCGGCCCTGACCGGGGTGCGCCGGACTCTTGCCGACGAGCTTCGCGCCCTCGACTCCATCGAAAGGCCGGACATCGAAGGTATTTCCCTGGCGCTTTCAAGCCTTGCGAGTGTCGTCGACAGTTTGCCGCTGAACACCGAAATCGACACACCCGGGGAACCGGAAGTTGAGGTGGACCCCGAGCTCACTGGTATGGATCGCATGATTGCGTCGCTCAGGAAAACGGCATCGGAGATAGTTTCTGTACGTCGCAGCGACGAAACTGTACGCCCTTTGATCGCACCGAAGGCGCAGTACTTCCTGCGCGCCAACCTGAATTTGCAGTTCCAGGCTGCGCGAATTGCACTGCTGCGGGGCGAACAGGCCATATTCGACCAGTGCCTCGATGAGGCCGCCGGCTGGCTGAACAGCTATTACGACGCCGAAAGCGCGCCTGTACGCAGCGCCCTGCAGACAATCGGTGAAATTCGACAGAGCGTAGCCCCGGTCGCACGGCCGGATCTTTCGGAATCGCTCAGATTGCTGCGCGAGTATCGCGTGCTGTCGTCAGCTGATTCGCACTCCGGCCCGTCGAGCGAACCGGCAGGTGACAGTGGAGCCACGCAGTGAAATTTGGCATCGTGGTCGTGATCGCGCTACTCGCAAGCGCCTTTGCGGCGCATTTTCTGCTGCAGGATCCTGGCTACGTAATCATCAATTTTCGCAGCTATATCATCGAAATGTCCGTTCCCGTGTTACTCGGGATCGTGCTATCCCTGATTTTTTGCCTGTGGCTGCTCCTCAAAGTCTGGCACGCACCACGAATGCTCGGTGAAGCAGCCAGCCGTTATCGCAGCAGCAGAGCTGGCGATCGCCTGACACGCGGCATGATTGAAATTGCCGAGGGCAATTTTTCCAAGGGTGAAAAAATGCTTGCACGTTCGGCCAGCGTCAGCGACGCACCACTCCTCAATTACCTGCAGGCTGCAAGGGCAGCCCACCTGCTCGGCGAAGACGACCGGCGCGACAAATGGCTGAAGCAGGCCTACGAACAGACGCCGGAGGCGGCCAACGCGGTGCTTCTGACCCAGGCCGAACTGCAGCTCGAT
>CAYXKM010000313.1:0-21825 GCA_964465665.1 uncultured Woeseiaceae bacterium | reverse complement strand
GTTATGTGAGCAGGAGTGGCAAGGCGCAACGACTGACGCAACTGAATGAGGATCTTTTTTCTCAGCGCGATCTCGGTGCGGTCGAGGAGATCACCTGGCCTGCGACTGTTGGCAACTACGAAATCCAGGGTTGGCTGGTCAAGCCGCCGGGATTCGATGCAGCGAAAAAGTACCCGTTCATACTCGAGATTCACGGCGGCCCGTTCGCAGCTTACGGCCCGCAATTTTCGGCAGAAGGCCAGCTTTTTGCCGCTGCGGGTTACGTGGTGCTGTTTGCGAACCCGAGGGGGTCCACGAGTTACGGAAGCAACTTCGCGAACGAAATTCACCACAACTATCCGAGCCAGGACTATGACGACCTGATGGCCGGCGTCGATGCAGTTATAACCAAAGGCTATATCGACCCGGAGCAGTTGTTTGTCACCGGCGGGTCCGGTGGCGGCGTGCTCACCGCCTGGATCATCGGCAAGACGGATCGTTTCCGCGCGGCGGTAGTTGCGAAGCCGGTTATCAACTGGGGCAGTTTCGTGCTGACGGCCGATTTTTCTGCATTCTTCACTCAGTACTGGTTCGCCAGCATGCCGTGGGAAGACCCGGAGGCCTACTGGAAGCGCTCGCCCCTGTCACTGGTTGGCAACGTCAAAACACCGACGATGTTATTCACCGGCGAAGACGACTTCCGGACGCCGATCGCCGAGTCCGAGCAGTACTACCAGGCGCTGAAGTTGCGCGGCATCGACGCGGCGCTGGTGCGTATGCCGGAAGCGTCGCACGACAGCACCGCGCGCCCATCGCAACTCATCGCCAAGGTCGACAACATCCTCGGCTGGTTTGCGAAATACCGCGACGCTGCGGACGCCAACTAGCCGTTGTCAGGAGTTTCGCTGTAGGAGCCTGCATTGCAGGCGACAGATAACGCAAATAAGTGAACACCGGCACCGGTTAGCGCTGAACGTTCCTTGCGTAATTCCACGAGCCGATCAGGCGTGTCTGCGGTTTGTGCCCGCGCAGGAATTCACGGCGCCATTCATCGAACGCCTGTTTCTGGATTTCGGAGGGAAGTTTCCAGGACTTTCGGCCGAAGTAATGAGCCACGTATTCGTCGAGGAATCCCGACTGTTGCACGCGCAGGAGATCGTCGAGGTAATTGTCGATTGCCTGCTCGTCGCTCACCTGTTCCTGCCAGGTTTCGATGAGATGCTCGCGCGCCATGAGCTCGCAGTCGAACGAGCTGGCGCGCGCCGGATTGTCACCGCCGATTTGCAACTGGCAGGCACTGCGAGTCAGGCTGTAGCTGACCCAGCTCTGCAATGCCGGATCGTCGTCATGCAGGGCGATGTCCGAGAGATAGAACGTATCGCCGTCCGTCACCCCGTCGCGCAGGTAGATCTCGCCGCTGCAGGCCGGTGCAGCGGCGGCAACCAGGAACGGAATCAGCAACAATCGGCGCATAGGGAAATCCTGCCTGAGTGCAGGTTAACCGAAGCTGAATAATTGTCTGTGAACTGCGGCCCCTTTCAGTCAGGTCTCTGCCGGTAGCGGGTCATGGCCTTGTCGACCACAACGGTCACGACCAGGTACACGCCGAAGAAAATGACCATATGGAGCCAGCCATTGTTGATCCAGTCGATGAGCACCAGCGCGATGTACGATGCCAGTGCCCCAATCAGCCCCGGTACGAATCGGATCATTGCAGCACTCGTTGCACTCGGGGCAGCGGGTTACTTCACAGGACGCGGCGCTGCTTCGCCGGCACGGAACGGATAGTTGGCGAAGAATTTCGGCACGCCTTCGTTCACCGACTGCTCGAGGTTCTCGAGCTTGTCTTCCGTGATGCGGCCAACGCCAACGGCTTCCCACACAAGCTGCTTCTTTTCTGCATCGATAATATCGATGTTAAACGTGCCTTCCGTGTATTGCGACACATGGGTTTCGGTTCCGTACCCGTATCCACCCCACGGACCGTAATAACTGCCTCGATATCCGTAGTAGCCGCCCATAGACGAGGGAGTCGTCGTTACCTTGGTTTTGTCCTCGATGAAAGCGTTGAAATTCACGAGCAGGTCGGGATTGTCCGACAAAGCATATCCCCTGCTCTCCATTTCACGTGTAATGGCCGCGAGCATGTACTTGGTAAACAGGCTCTGGTAACCCGCCCCGTCAGGCCCTGCGCCTTCGATGAAATTGTAGGTCCGGTAGCTGCCGAAGTCCGCGGCCCGGTCGTAGTCGGAACGGATATTGGGCCCGGATGAACAGGCCGAGAGCAACAGCGCAAACACCGAGATGCTGAAGATCGACAGACGATTGAGCAGGTACTTCATGAAATCCTCCACAGGGCTTCCGGCGGCGCCGGAAATGGGCCCGAGACATGCGCATACTACTATTGTGACGCACGCAGCGGCAATTTGGCTCGCCCAATGCCGGTATGCCGGGCAGTTGGCATTGATTGACCGGAACGATAATAATTGCCCGGCTGACGATCCCACACCGTACTTAAAATAGCCCGATAATTAGCCACTTGGGCTGAAAAACCGGAAGGCCGCCATGAATCGACTGCACGCAGCCAGACTATCGATTTTCCCACTCTGCCAGTGGCTGACACTGGTAATTTGCCTGGCGACCACGATGCTTCCGGTGAACGGGGTTGCCAGTGAGGATACGGACGTTGTCGTATTCGAAAACGGCGACCGGCTGACCGGTGAGATGAAATCGATGGAGCGCGGGCGGCTCAGTTTCGAAACGGACGCTACCGGTACGATCAGTATCGAGTGGAACAAGGTTGCCTACGTCAACGTCGATCAGGACGTCCAGACCCAGACCGGGAGCGGTGTGCTGTACTTCGGCCAGATCCGCATGGCGACGGAAAAATTCCATGTGCTGGTCGAGACCGCTGATGGTGCGGTGGAACTTGGAAATGACGACGTGGTTCTGATTGAACCCATCGACACTGGCGGATTCCGCGCTCTCGACGTGAATGTTTCTCTCGGCTACAACTATTCGAAAGCCAGCAACGTCACCCAGCTCAATGTTGGCATGGACACCGAGTACCGCAGCATGATGAGGGTACTCACGGCGGATTTCTCCTCGTTGGTGTCGGACAGCGATAACAACGAATCGAGCCAGCGCCAGTCACTCGAGTTCAATTACACACGTCTGAGACCGAATCGCTGGCTCAATGACGGCGGCATCAGTTTCGACGTCAATGACGAACTCGGGCTGAACCTCCGTACCTCGGTGTCCGTCGGCGGCGGGAGAATATTGGTACAGTCAAACAACAGCCGCTTTCTTCTCAAGGGCGGACTTAAAGCGACCCGCGAGAACAATGTCGATCAACCGGAGGACATCAATTCGCTGGAATCGTACGGCACCATGGTCTGGGAGTGGTTTCGCTACGATACCCCGGAACTGGACTGGTCCACGAGCCTGGAAGTCATACCGAGCCTCACGGAGTCCGGGCGGGTTCGCGGTGAATACGACGCAACTCTCAGGTGGGAAATCATTAGCGATTTCTTCTGGCAACTGGAGTACTACTACAGTTATGACAACCAGCCGCAGGCGGAAGAGGCATCCAGCAGTGACTACGGCGTTACCACATCCCTCGCCTATAAGTTCTGACGCGTTTCATGCGGTGCGGCGTCCCGGGACTATCGTGAATCGGCAATCGTCGAAATCCAATCGTCCGTGACACTCAGCATCATCGTTCTCGCTGCCGGTCAGGGAACGCGCATGCGTTCCGCGAGGCCCAAGGTTCTGCAGGCACTTGCGGGCAGGCCGCTCCTGCAGCATGTCATCGACAGCTCGAAAGCACTCGGGGCAGACGATATCTGCGTGGTGTATGGCTTCGGAGGCGACGCCGTCAAAGCGTCATTTGCCGGCGAAAAGTTGCGGTGGGCATTACAGGAAAAACAGTTGGGCACCGGGCACGCGGTGATGCAGGCTATGCCGGGCACGCCGGACAGTCATCGGGTGCTGATACTTTTCGGCGACGTACCGCTGATTCGTCCGGAAACTCTGAGGCGCGTGATCGATGCGTGCAAGGGAGACGATATAGCGGTGCTGACCGTCGAGATGGACAACCCTTACGGATACGGGCGCATCGTTCGTCACAACGGCAATGTGGTGCGAAACGTCGAGGAAAAGGATGCGAACGACAACGAGCGGCGGATCAGGGAGATCAACACCGGCGTTCAATGTATGCCCGCCGCAAGACTGAAAGCGTGGCTCACCCGACTCGGTACCAACAACCGCCAGGGAGAGTATTATCTGACCGACATTCTCGGCATGGCCGCCGGGGACGGTGTCACAGTGCACGGCATCAGAGCCGAAAGTCAGGTGGAAGTGATGGGCATCAATGACAGGAAGCAACTCGCGGAAGCCGAGCGCGCGTTGCAGACGCGCCTCGTCGAAGAACTGATGGCACAAGGCGTGGGCTTCGCCGATCCTGCGCGCGTCGACATTCGCGGAGAACTGAAATGCGGCAGGGACGTGTTCATAGATGTGAACGCAATATTCGAAGGGGACGTTACGCTCGGTGACAACGTGCGCATCGAATCGAACAACCTGTTACGTAATTGCCGCATCGGCGATGGAACGGTCGTACATCCCAATTGCCATATCGAAGGCGCCACGACCGGAACGCATTGCGAGATCGGACCGTTTTCCAGGCTGCGCCCGGGCGCGGAACTGGCGGCCAACGTGAAAGTCGGCAATTTCGTCGAGATCAAGAAGAGTACGGTGGCGGACGGCAGCAAGGTCAATCACCTGACGTACATCGGTGATGCCGCGATAGGCAAAAACGTAAATATCGGCGCAGGGACCATTACCTGCAATTACGACGGGGCGAACAAGTATCGAACGGTCATCGGCGACAATGCGTTCATCGGCTCGGGCGTCGAACTGGTTGCGCCGGTGGAGGTCGGCGAGGGCGCCGTCATCGGTGCCGGGTCGACGATCTCCAAGGATGCACCAGCCGAGCAGCTGACCCTCGAGCGCTCGCGGCAGGTCACCGTGCGGGGCTGGAAGAAGCCGGCCAAAAAGTCGCATTAAACATTCAAAATCCATGAGTTAAATAGAATACTGTGGCAGCGATGTTGCAGCTAGCACTCGAGGCCAGGGAGTAACCCGGAATGTGTGGAATCGTCGGCGCCGTCGCCGAAAGAAATGTCGTGCCGATCCTGATGGGGGGCCTGCGCCGACTCGAATACCGTGGCTACGATTCCGCCGGCATCGCGGTGCAGGACGGCAAGAGCATTGCGCGGCTACGCCGGCTCGGCAAGGTGCAGCAGTTGCAGAACGCACTGGACGAAAACCCGCTGCACGGTACTACGGGCATTTCTCACACACGCTGGGCAACACACGGCGTTCCCAGCGAAGCCAATGCCCACCCGCACATGTCGCGTGACGACATTGCGATAGTGCACAACGGCATCATCGAGAATCACGATGAGCTTCGCCGGAAGCTCATCGACCTCGGCTACAAGTTCGAGTCCGAGACCGACACGGAGGTGGTTGCCCATCGCATACAGCACCACCTGAAAAAAACCGGGGAGCTGTCCGAAGCCGTTCGCAAAACCGTTGCCGAACTCGAAGGCGCCTATGCACTCGTCGTAATGAGCGCAAGTGACCCGAACAAACTGGTGCTGGCGCGGGCCGGCTGCCCGGTGGTCATCGGACTGGGTATCGGTGAAAACTTCGTTGCTTCCGACGTTGCTGCACTTTTGCCGGTGACACGGAAATTCATGTTCCTGGATGAGGGCGATGTCGCTGTCGTGCAGCGAACCAGCGTTGCCATTTTTGACAGCCACGGAAAGAAGGTCACGCGGCCGGTCAAGGAAAGCGAGCTGTCGGCGGATGCCGCCGAACGTGGCAAGTTCCGGCACTTCATGCAGAAAGAAATCCACGAACAGGCGCTGGCGGTTGCGCGGACGCTTGAAGACCGGATTGCGAACGGTAAAGTGATGGATGCTGCTTTCGGTCCTGCTGCAATCAAGGTTCTGGACGCTACCCGCGGCGTGCACATCGTCGCTTGCGGCACCAGCTACCATGCGGGGCTCGTCGCGCGCTACTGGATAGAACAACTCTGCCGCCTGCCGTGTTCGGTGGAGATTGCGAGCGAGTATCGCTACCGCTCGCCGGTCGTGCCGGAAGGCACGCTGTTCGTGGCCATCAGCCAGTCGGGTGAAACCGCGGACACCCTGGCGGCGATCCGGGCGGCCAAGGAAATGCAATACGTGTCGACCATGGCGATCTGCAACGTACCGGAGAGTTCGATGGTGCGGGAGGCTGGCCTGGTAATGATGACACGCGCCGGTCCGGAAATCGGCGTCGCGTCGACGAAAGCGTTTACCACGCAACTCGCGGCGCTCGCGCTGCTGACGATTGCGCTGGCACGCCGCAACGGGCTGGAGGCGAAGCAGGAGCGCATCCTGGTAACGCAGCTTGCGGAGATTCCAGGTCTGATAGAACAAGTTCTGACTCTGGACGGGGCGATCGAGTCGCTGGCCCAGCATTTCGTCGACAAGCACCACGCACTGTTTCTCGGGCGCGGCGTGCAGAACCCCGTTGCGATGGAAGGCGCACTGAAGCTCAAGGAAATCTCGTACATACATGCCGAGGCCTATGCCGCCGGAGAACTCAAGCACGGGCCGCTCGCGCTGGTGGATGAGGACATGCCGGTAGTCGCGGTTGCACCGGATGACGAACTACTTGAGAAACTGAAGAGCAACCTGCAGGAGGTTCGGGCGCGCGGCGGCCAGCTTTACGTGTTTGCGGACCCGCGCGTGCAGTTCGGCGATCGGGTGGGCATACATACGACACGCATGCCGGCAGTCATCCAGGATTTCCAGGCGCCGATCCTGTACACCATTCCGCTGCAACTCCTGGCCTATCACGTCGCTGTGTTGAAAGGCACTGACGTGGATCAGCCGAGAAATCTCGCAAAGTCGGTTACGGTGGAGTAGCCGCGGCAGGCACGCCGAGGGAAGAATCGAGCATTACCTGCGCGGCCTCATAGACCGAGCCGATCGGGCCGGAACCGTCGAAAACGAGTCGGGCCAGAAAAGAACCGCCCATCAGCAGGAACAAGGCATCGCTCAGACGATCCGGGTCCTTCGCGCCCATCTGCTCACTCAAGGTACGAAGCCTGCGACGCATTTCCTCATGATGGGATTTGACTATCTGCCGGGCCGGGTGGTCGTCCTCGATAATTTCGACTGAGGCATTGGCGATAGGACAACCGCGGCAACTGCCCTCGTCACAGGCCAGTTCCTCGAACTGGCGGAACAAGCGCTCGATCTGCCGTCGCGGCTGCCCTGCGAGCGGACCGGTGATCTCGTCCCACCAGGCCCAGAATTCCGCGTCATGCGCCTTGAGAATTGCCGCAACCAGTTCGTCCTTGGATGAAAAGTGGCGGTACAGGGTCATCTTCGTCGTGCCGGCCTCGGCGGCGATCGCCTCGACCCCGACGGCGCGAATCCCCTGGCGGTAAAACAGGTCCCTTGCCGCAGAGAAAATGCGCTGCGCGGCGCTTTCGGTGGCGCCGTCGTCGGCCTTTAGAACATGGAGATCTGCATTCATCGCTTCGACCCCTTGACATGTGAGTGACCGGTCAGTATCGTTCGCTTCGATACCGAACGGTATAGTAACGTTGTGAATCATGGCTATGTTACAGCCTGATGTCAAGTTCGGTTTATCCGGATGGTAAAAAAGTACCATCCGGCTCGACCAGCATAGATCCAAGTCATTGATATAAAAGGTTTACATATGCGTACGCGAACTCTTGTCCTGGCCCTGATCGTATTGTCTGCCGTCTCTGTCGGGGGTCTGGCGGCTATCGGCGGGGATGAAGCGCAACCCGCGACAGCGCCGCTCCCGCCAGAAGTCACGGTATCCGAGATCCTGATACGTGAGGTGTACCAGTGGGACGAGTTCACCGGCCGCCTCGAATCGACCGAGACGGTGGAGGTTCGCCCACGGGTCAGCGGCTATATCGAATCCGTCCATTTCAACGAGGGCGCACGAATTGCCAAAGGCGACCTGCTGTTCCGGATCGACCCGCGCCCGTTTCGTGCCGAGGTCAATCGCCTGACGGCGGAACGCGACCGCGCGACCGCGCAGCTCGATCTTGCCCGAACCAACAGCAGCCGAGCCGAACGGTTGTTCCAGCAGAATGCGACCTCCCGCGAGCAGTTCGACAGCTTCGCGACCGCTGAAGCCACGGCGGCGGCGAATCTCGCCGCGGTCGATGCCGAACTCGATGCTGCAAAACTCAATCTCGAATTTACCCGCATCGTTTCGCCGATCGACGGCCGCGTGTCGCGCGCGCTCATCACGCCGGGCAACCTGGTCGACAGCTCCAGCTGGCTGACAACGGTCGTTTCCGCCAACCGCATCTATGCCTACTTCGATGCGGACGAGCAGACCTACCTGAGATATGCTGGAATCGCCCGCGGCGGTGATACCGGTGAATCGGCCAACAAGGCGTACATCGGGCTCATCAATGAAGAGGGACACCCGCACGAAGGCCGACTCGATTTTGTCGACAACCGTATAGACCCGGAAAGCGGCACTATTCGCGGTCGCGCCGTGCTCGAAAACCCTGGCGACAGCCTGACACCGGGCCTGTTCGCGCGAATCAAGCTGGTCGGTAGCGAAACGAGTGAAGTCGCCCTTGTCGACGATCGTGCCATTGGCACGGATCTGGATCGCAAATTCGTGCTGGTAGTCGACGAAAACAATGTCGCGCAATACCGCTCCGTGACCATTGGGCGTCAGCTGGACGGACTTCGCATCGTGTCGGATGGCTTGGCCGAAGGTGACGTGGTGATCGTCAACGGCTTGCAGCGGGTACGTCCCGGAACTCCCGTAACAGCGCAGCTGGTTGCCATGGCCGACCTTGCCCGGCCTGCGCTCGGGCAAGTCATTGCCGCCACGGACAGCAAGGCCGTGCCGCTGGCGAATCGCAAATAGTCAGCCTGCCAGTTTCACGTTCAGAGGTTCCCATGAATTTCTCGCAATTCTTCGTCAACCGGCCGATCTTCGCCGGCGTACTGTCAATGATCATTTTCATTGCCGGCGCACTGTCGTTGCGCCTGCTGCCGATCAGCGAGTATCCCGAAGTGGTGCCGCCGACTGTCGTCGTACGCGCCACCTACCCAGGCGCCAATCCGCAGGTCATCGCCGAGACCGTCGCCTCGCCTCTCGAGCAGGCAATCAACGGTGTCGAGGACATGCTTTACATGTCTTCGATGGCGACAACGGATGGACTCATGACGCTGACGGTCACGTTCGCGCTTGGCACTGACCTCGACAGGGCTCAGGTGCAGGTGCAGAACCGTGTTCAGCAGACCTTGCCGAAATTGCCAAACGAGGTGCAACAGCTCGGCGTAGTGACGGAAAAATCCGCTCCCGACCTGACCATGGTGGTGCACCTGGTATCGCCGGATCAGCGATACGACATGCTCTACCTTTCCAACTACGCGACTTTGCGAGTGCGCGACGAACTCGCGCGCATCGAAGGCGTAGGCAGCGCCCAGGTATTCGGCGCCGGCGAGTATGCCATGCGTGTCTGGCTGGATCCGGAAAAAGTCGCTGCGCTCAACCTTACGGCGAGCGACGTGGTAGCGGCAATTCGCGAGCAGAACATCCAGGTGGCTGCGGGCAAGCTGGGTGCACCACCGTCGCCGAACTCGGCACAGTTCCAGTTGCTCATCGACACCCAGGGCCGCCTGGTCGAAGTGGCGGAATTCGAAAGTATCATCGTCAAGACCGGAGGCAACGGCCAGATCACAAGGCTCGGCGACGTCGCACGGGTCGAGCTCGGCGCAAGTACTTATGCCTTGCGCTCGCTCCTCGACAACCAGCCGGCCGCCGGCATCGGCATCTTCCAGCGACCGGGTTCGAATGCGCTGGAGCTATCGAACAGTGTGCGCGAGCGCATGGCGGAGCTGAAAAAAGAATTCCCCGAGGGCGTCGACTTCTCGATCGTTTACGACCCGACGACTTTCGTCCGCGCGTCCATCAAGGCAGTTGTGAAAACGCTGGCGGAAGCGTTGCTCCTGGTCGTACTCGTCGTCGTCCTGTTTCTGCAAACCTGGCGCGCGTCGATCATTCCGCTCGCAGCGGTACCGGTCTCGTTGGTCGGTACTCTGGCCGTGATGCATGCATTCGGTTTCTCACTGAACGCGCTGTCATTGTTCGGACTGGTGCTCGCGATCGGCATCGTGGTCGATGACGCGATAGTCGTCGTCGAAAACGTGGAACGAAACATACGCGAGGGACTGAAGCCGGTGGCTGCGACCAAACAGGCCATGCGGGAAGTCACCGGGCCGATCATCGCCACGTCACTGGTACTGATTGCCGTGTTCGTGCCTACGGCATTCATCAGCAGCCTAACCGGACAGTTCTACCGGCAGTTCGCACTCACCATCGCGATCAGCACGGTCATTTCGGCGATCAATTCGCTGACGCTGTCGCCCGCGCTGTCGGCGTTGCTGCTGAAAGAGCACGATGCGCCGAAAGACCGGCTGCAGCGGGGCATCGACACAGCGTTTGGCTGGTTGCTCCGGCCATTCAACCGGCTGTTTGCGCGCGGCACTGATGCTTACGTCAATGCCACGCAGAGAATACTGCGGCGCTCCGGCATTGCGCTGGTTGTATATGCCGGCCTGATCGGCCTGACCTGGCTGGGCTTTTCCTCGGTTCCTGCGGGCTTCATTCCCCAGCAGGACAAGCAGTACCTGGTGGCGTTCGCGCAGCTCCCGGAGGCTGCGACACTCGACCGTACTGACGAGGTTCTGCGCCGCATGGGTGACATCATGCTGGAGCAACCGGGCGTCGAGCACGCAGTCGCTTTTCCCGGATTGTCCATCAACGGTTTCGTCAACGCGCCAAACGCCGGCATCGTCTTTGTAACGCTCGCCGATTTTGCCGAACGCGATGACGAAGCTTTGTCGGCCGGGGCCATCGCGGGCGCGCTGAACCAGCGCTTCGGCGTCATCCAGGATGCCTTCGTGGCCGTGTTTCCGCCGCCGCCGATCCTCGGGCTCGGCAGCATCGGCGGTTTTCGGATGCAGATCGAGGATCGCGCGGGGCTCGGGTACGAAACCCTTTACGCGGAAACACAAAAACTCATCGGCATGGGCTGGCAGACGCCGGGACTGACAAACCTGTTCTCAGGTTTTCAGATCAACGTGCCGCAAATCAAGGCCAATGTGGACCGTGAGAAAGCGAAAGCGCAGGGAGTGGATCTCGATACTTTGTACGAGACGATGCAGATCTACTTGGGATCCCTGTATGTCAACGACTTCAATCGGTTCGGGCGTACCTACCAGGTGAACGCGCAGGCCGACATGGAATTCCGCCTGCAGCCTGACGATGTGCTGAAACTGAAGATTCGCAATGCACGCGGAGACATGGTGCCGCTCGGCAGTTTCGTCACACTGGAGCAAAGTGCGGGCCCGGACCTGGTGCCGCATTACAACGGCTATCTGAGCGCCGAGATCAACGGCGCACCGGCGCCGGGCTACAGTTCGGGCCAGGCGGAAGCGCTGATGGCGGAGCTTGCGGCACGCGAACTGCCGAACGGTCTCAGCTTCGAATGGACCGAGCTCACCTACCAGCAACTCCTTTCCGGCAATACTGCACTGTGGGTATTTCCGCTGTGCGTGTTACTGGCATTCCTCGTGCTTTCCGCTCAGTACGAGAGCTGGACACTGCCGCTCGCGGTGATCCTGATCGTGCCAATGGTCCTGCTGTCTGCCATCGCCGGCATCTGGCTCACCGGTGGCGATAACAACATCTTCACGCAGATCGGACTCATCGTGCTGGTGGGGCTTGCGTGCAAGAATGCCATCCTCATCGTCGAATTCGCCCGCGACGGCGAGGCCCAGGGTGCGTCTGCATGGGACGCGGTCATCGAAGCCTGCCGTTTGCGCCTGCGACCGATACTCATGACTTCGCTGGCGTTCATCATGGGCGTAACGCCGCTGGTGTTCTCAAGCGGCGCCGGTTCCGAAATGCGTCATGCCATGGGTCTTGCGGTATTCGCCGGAATGATCGGGGTAACGATATTCGGTTTGCTGCTGACGCCGGTTTTCTACCTGGTGATTCGACGGCTCTCGGCGCGATTCGGGCGCAGCAGGGAAACGGGCGACGCCGTGGCGACTCCGGTCTAAGCAGAGAAAAGTGCACACCATGAATGCAAGACAACTCAGCCCAGGTACAGCGATAGCGTCCGCAGCACGCCCTGCTGCCGCGACTATTCTCGCTTTGTTTTTGTCCGCCTGCGCCGTCGGTCCGGATTACGCGCCGCCGGAAACCGCACTTGCCGATATCAGCCTCACCGCGGATGCGGGCCTCGATCAGGACTCGTTCGAGGCGGCCTGGTGGCGCCAGTTTGGCGATCCGGTTCTGGATGATCTGGTAAGCCGCGCTCTCGCTGGTGACCTCGATGTGCGCATTGCAACAGCACGCACGCGCGAGGCGCGGGCATTGTTTCGCGACGCACGGCTGGACTACGCACCGGCGGTGACCGCGCGCGGCAGTTACACGAAACAGGATGCGCCGCTGCCAGGCGGCAACCAGCCGGTCGAGCTGCAGCTTTACGAACTGGGCTTTGATGCGAGCTGGGAGCTCGATCTGTTCGGTCGTGTCAGTCACGGCGTCGCGGCAGCACGAGCCGATGCCGATCGCGCCGAAGCACAATTGCGTGACGCACAGGTTCGGGTCGCTGCCGAAGTGGCGCGCGAGTATTTTGCCCTGCGCGGCACGCAGCAACGTCTTGGCGTCGCTGTGCGTAACCTCGCCAACCAACGCGAGGCGCTGCGCCTGACCCGTGTACGAATGGAGCTCGGCGCTGGTGACGAGCTCGACGTACAGAGCGCATCCGCGCGCCTTTTTGAAACCGAGGCAAGCGTTCCACCACTCTTCACAGCGGAGCAGGCCGCCGCGCACCGGCTGGCCGTGTTGATCGGACAGCGACCGGGTTCGCTCAATACGGAACTCGCGCCGATCGACGTTGCGCCGCGCGTGGCCGCAATTGCGATCGGAGATCCCGCCGACGTACTGCGGCGCCGTCCCGACATAAGGTCTGCGGAACGTGCACTCGCAGCCGAAACGGCGCGCGTCGGCATTGCAACGGCGGATCTGTTTCCGCGGCTCAGCATCACCGGTTTTTTCGGTTTTATTTCCGGCAGTGCCGGGACGCTCGGCGATGCGAACTCACGTGCCTGGAACGTGGCGCCAACTTTGAGCTGGTCGGCGTTCGATCTCGGCAGCGCTAAGGCCAGACTGGCAGCCACCGAAGCCCGGGCCGATGTCCAGCTCGCCGTGTATGAACAGACGGTATTACGCGCGCTCGAAGAGACCCAGAACGCTTTCGTTGCATACGCACAGGACCAGAAACGTCTGACCGCGCTCGTCGCGCAGGTCGCCGCATCGCAACGTGCGGCGGATCTTGCGCGAATCCGCTATCGCGAGGGCGCGCTCGATTTTCTGCGGTTGCTGGATGCCGAACGCACGGTGCTTGAAGCAGAAGATACCGTGGCACGGGCCGAAGCAGCACTCAACATCGATGTCGTCGCCATATACAAAGCCCTGGGTGGCGGATGGGAAGCGGCTCCGGATCCGCTCGCGTCGCTGCGATGACGGGCGACGACCACAACCAGGAGATCGAACCCGGAGTCATACTCCTGGGTGCCGCCTATGCAGTGGCTTTCCTCGCGCTGATCGCCTGGATGGGTGCCTGAAACAGCGCTGAAACCGCCGGGCGGTGCTGCTCTCCCGCGTAACTAATTGTCACATTGACAATTCTTGGCCATGCCCGCAGAGGTTTCTCTGCGCCGGCTGAAGTAAAATGCCGGCTTGGATTTGAATCGTGCTGTCGGGCACGCGCAGCATCAAGAAGCGCATTGCCGGGAGCGTCCGACCCCATTGCCCGGGATGTCAGGGATCAGCGCATGTTTGCAAGATCGACCACAGGAATTCTGCTTGTCTCCATGGCCGTGTTGCATGCGGCGTGCGGCCAGGATACGCCCGCCGGGATCGCCACGGTCGGCCCTGCGCCGCAGGTACTGGTCGAGCCGCTGCAGTATCACAGGTTGCAAACGCGGCTGGAGGCGGTCGGAACATCGCGGGCGATACGCTCGATCGAGCTGCATCCGGCGACATCCGGTGAAGTGGACTCGGTGAAGTTCGAACCGGGGCAACGGGTCTCTTCCGGCGATGTACTGGTCGAACTCGACAGCCGCCAGGAAAAGCTCGCCGTGGCGCTCACCGAGGTCCGGCTGCAGGATGCCGAACGCCTTTACGATCGCTACCAGCGGACCGGCAGCAGTGGCGCAATTCTGCCCACCGACATCGACGCTGCCCGTACGGCCGTGGAAGCGGCGCGCATAGAACTCGATCGCGCACGCGTGGCGCTCGACGACCGCACCATCGAAGCGCAGTTCGACGGTCATGTCGGCATAACGGAGGTCGACCCCGGCGACCGGATCAATCCGGATACGCTGATCACGACGCTGGACGACCGCAGTGCGCTGCTGGTCACTTTCGAGGTGCCGGAAGCTCGGGTCGGTGACATCCGGGTCGGCGATGACGTCGCGATTGCCACCTGGAACAGCCGGGAGCCGACAGCTCACGGACGCGTCGTCGATATCGGCAGCCGCATCGACCCGCTGACCCGCACTTTCGTTGCGCGTGCGCAGGTACCCAATGAAACGGACGCGCTGCGGCCCGGTATGAGTTTTCGTGTATCCATCGACGTGGAAGGCGCAGCCTACCCGATGGTTTCGGAGACCGGCGTCCAGTGGGGTGCCGACGGTGCCTACATCTGGTCCGTGGTCAACGGCCGCGCACAGCGTGTACCCGTGCAAATCATTCAGCGCCAGAAAGGACAGATTCTGCTGGATGCCGAAATCGAGGCCGGCGCCCTGATCGTGGTCGAAGGCGTTCAGCGTATGCGAGAAGGCATCGACGTAAGTTACGAGTCGCCCAATGTCGCCGAAAGTCATCCCGAAGTATTGAACGGCGCCGCCCCGCAGGGCGGCGAATAGGATCCGGCAGAGATGAAGAGAGCGGACATCGCAGACGACAGTCGCGACAGGATCAATGACCTGCCGAGTCTGAGTATCCGCCGCCCGGTGCTGGTACTGGTGCTGAACCTCCTGATCGTGCTTGCCGGCGTTGCTGCAATTGTCGCTGCGGAGATCCGCGAACTGCCGGACGTGGACCGACCCATCGTCAGTGTGCAGGCGGAGTATCCGGGAGCCTCGCCGGAAACGATGGATGCCGAGGTCATCAGCATCCTCGAAGGGGCGGTTGCCCGAGTTTCCGGAATCGAGAACATTTCCTCATCGTCCGAGGAAAACAACGGCCGCATGCGCATCGAGTTCCGACCCGGTGTCGACCTCAACAGTGCTGCGTCCGACGTCCGCGAAGCGGTGAGCCGCGTCATGCGCGAGCTGCCCGACCGCATAGAGCAGGTAGTGGTGGTCAAGGCAGATAACGATTCCCAGGCGATCGTCAATCTCGCCGTCGTGAGCGACACGCTGATCGAGGAGGAGGTCACGCGAATAATCGAAAAGGACATCGTCCCGGAACTCATATCCATCGAAGGCGTGGCCGACGTGCAGTTGTACGGTGCGAGGCAGCGCATGTTGCGCGTCGTCGTCGATCCGCTGCGCCTTACCAGTTATCGCCTGTCGGTCACCGATGTCGCGAACGTACTGATGCAGGCACCGTTCGACGTGCCCGCCGGCAGTTTTCGTTCGGAGGACCAGGAGCTGATCGTCCGCGCGGACGCTTCGGTGCTCAATGCCGAACAGGTTGCCGCGATCATCATCAGGGATACGATACGTATCGGTGATGTGGCCAACGTGTACTTCGGACCCGAGGACGCCCAGGCGTACACCAGGCTCGACGGCCGTTCTGTGATCGGTCTCGGCGTCGTGCGCCAGGCGCGCTCGAATACGATCGAGATATCCGACGCAGTGAATGCGGCGGTCGAACGTCTCAACGGAAGATTCCGCGATGTCAGGCTCGTCATTACCGATGACCAGGCCGTTTTCATTCGCAGCGCCGTGTCGGAAGTCATGGTCACGCTGGCGTTCACGATCGGCATCGTTATTGCAACGATCTGGTTGTTCATGGGGTCATTGCGCGCAACCCTGGTGCCCGGCGTTGCGATTCCCGTTTCGCTGATCGGCACGGTAGCGGCGATCTGGCTGTTCGGGTTTTCGGTCAATATCCTGACCTTGCTCGCGCTGGTGCTGGCAACCGGACTCGTGGTCGACGATGCGATCGTTGTGCTCGAAAACATCCAGCGGCGGCGTGCACAAGGCCTTGGTGCAAGGGCCGCCGCGGTACTCGGTACCCGCCAGGTGTTCTTCGCGGTGGTGACGACGACCGCCGTGCTGGTTTCGGTGTTCGTGCCGATCGCGTTTCTTCCCAGCACGGCGGGCAGGCTGTTTCGAGAGTTCGGTGTCGTGCTTGCAATAGCAGTTGCAATCTCGAGCTTCGTGTCGTTGTCGCTGGTCCCGGTTGCAGCGTCGCGGTTGCCGGAGTTGGGCAGGAGCGGCCGGTACGCGCAAGCGCTCAAGGATTTTGGCGCGCGCCTGACGGATTTCTACCGATACTCGCTTGCGATTCTGCTCGATCGTCCCGCGCTGCCGCTGGCCGTCGGGCTGCTGTTCGCTGGTGCCGCCGCAATGCTGTTCCAGACCCTCGACCGGGAGCTTCTGCCCACGGAGGACCGCGGCCTGATCGTCGTTGATGCATCCGGGCCCGACGGCGTTGGTATCGGCTACATGGACCGCCAGACACAGCAAATCGAGCAACTGCTGCAGCCACTCATCGACGCAGGTGAGGCAACCTCGATGTTCACGGTGGTAGGTACATGGGACCCGAATCGCAGCCGGGTGAGCGTACCGCTGGTCGACTGGGACCTTCGCCGGCGCAGTCAACAGGAGATCAGCAACTCGCTCGAGGGTTCGCTCGCTCAGATTCCCGGCGCGCGGGTCTCGGTGTCCAGCAGCAACAGCTTGAATCTTCGCCGCAGCGGCGGCGAACTCGAAGTGGCGCTGGTCGGCAGCGACTACAAAGCCATTTTCGAGGCGGCCAAGACTTTCGTGCTGGCCATCGAGGAGCGATTGCCGCATCTGCAGCAGCCGGAAATTTCCTACGACCCGACACAACCGCAGTTGTCGGTCGATATCGACCGCCGCCGTGCCGCGGACCTCGGCATCGATCTCGACAACCTCGCCGCGACACTGCGCGCAATGATCGATGGCGATGAACTCGTGGACCTGAATATCGAGGACGAAGCCGTGCCGATCCTGCTCGAGTCGTCAAGTGGCGAGATCAACGATCCGTCGGACCTCGTAAATCTGTACGTGAGCACCAATTCGGGCCAGTTGCTGCCGCTTTCGACCGTTGTAACACTTCGTGAAGAGGGTGTTGCGGCCGAGCTCGACCGGGAGGCACAGCGCCGCGCCATCGAAGTCGATATCCAGCTCTCGAGCGGCTACCCGCTGCAGGATGCTGTGGATGAACTTCGTGCACTGGCAACCGATGTGCTGCCCGACGACGTGGCGATGATCCTGCTTGGCGAAGCGGCCACTCTGCAGGAGACTTCGCGTGAAGTCGCTTTCACTTACCTGATAGCACTTGCGGTCATTTTTTTGGTTCTTTGCGCGCAGTTCGAAGGCTTCACCAGTGCCGTCGTCGTCACGCTCATCGTTCCCTTCGGTATCGCCGCGGCAATATTTGCGCTGGCGCTGACCGGTACGTCGATCAACATCTATTCGCAGATCGGGCTTGTTCTTCTCATCGGCCTCATGGCGAAGAACAGCGTGTTGCTGGTCGAGTTTGCCGATCAGCTTCGGGACCGGGGTTACGACGTTCGAAGAGCAGTCGAAGAAGGCGCCGCGGTACGCCTCCGGCCGGTCGCGATGACCATGATTTCCACGGTACTCGGCGGTCTGCCGCTCATACTCAGCAGCGGCGCGGGCGCCGAAGCGCGATCGTCTATCGGCTGGGTGGTTTTCGGCGGACTGGGGATCGCTGCACTGTTCACACTTTACCTCACGCCCTGCCTGTACCTGCTGCTGGCGCGGTTCTCGTCTGCCCGCGCCGAAGAAGCCCGGCGCCTGGCCGAAGAATTGCAGAAGGCCGGGACAGTGGTGGATCACCCGTGATCGCCGCTGGAACGCGCGCTTCTGCAGATATCCAGATCCAGCGCCGCGACGATATCCATCCAGTCGAAAGCCGACACGGCCTGATCATCGTGAACCGCATAGAATGCGCCGCCGGTGAATCCGGGTACGTTATCGGTCGTCAGCCAGACTCCGTCCGTGTTGGCAGTAACCTCTCCGGCAAAGGCGCCCGCATGTTCGAGCGTTTTCCTGTCGAACAGGTGATACACGGTGCGGCCTTTCGCCTGGTCCGTTGACAGCCAGTACCCGGAGCCGTCATCGCAGGCATACAAGGCTATGCCCTCGGCCTGCGCCTTGAATACGCCCTTGCCAAGCTGCTTTCCTTTGTACCGGCCGTCCAGGCCGTAGATCTTGATGACAAGCCCGGTCACCGGGTCCTCGTCCTCTTCGGCGATCAGCAAACGATCGTGCGCCGGGTCACCGAAAATTGACTCCACGACACGCAGTGCGCCGGCGTCTGTAGTGTCTCCGAAAGACTTCTCGAATTGGCTGTCGATTGAAACGGGTGTGCCATCACTGTCACGCAGCACGGCGAACTGCCATTGCCTGACGCGCTCATCGAGTACCTCGTTTGGCGGCACGCTCTCGTCCGGCATCTCGTAGGCATCGGTGACGAACAGACGATAGCGATCCTTCTCCAGCGCCTGTACCCAGAGGCCGTAAGGTTTTCTCAGGACATCCTCACCAAAGGTCGCGAGCAGCCGGTAGTCCGGAATCGAGCGTATGCTGACACGTCGATTGTCGCGTTCGACGACCACCATCAGATCATCTGCGACGGCGATGCCGTTGGGTCGCAGGTACTGTTCCGGCGCTGTGCCGGTAGCCCCCAGTTCCGCAATCTCGCTTCCTGACGACGCGTCGAAGACCTTGATCACGTCGGTCTCCTTCGCAGTTGCGAACAGCAGCGCCGGGCGGCCGTCTTTCGCCGGTGACACCGCCACCGAATCGATATTCGCTTCGGGTTCGAATTCGGTGACGAAACGTTCCGCAATGACCGGAATGCTTGCACCGCCGGAAGGTTCTGCGGTCCCGCCAATGGCAGTTGTGCAGGCAGCGGCCAGCAAAATGGCAATCACAATATGATTCATGGAATATCTCCGTATACCGTTAGACTGCCCGCAGTGTTGCGGCCGAAGCTGAAAAACAGATGAAGATGTTTACCTGCGCCTACCGCCATCGCGATTCGCTTAAGGTTGGCTTAAGGCGTCTCAGGCACTATTGCAGGAGCCGAATTGCGCCCGAACAAAAAACACTTTTGGTCCACCCATGTACCTGTTAGTCGTTGAAGATGACCTGAATCTTGGCAGCGCGCTGTCGAAGCTGCTGAACGGCCACTATCGAGTGCACTGGGTTCGTACGCTGGAATCCGCGAAGAGTCACTTCGCTTCAGCGGATTACGATGCAGTGCTGCTCGATCTGGGCCTTCCCGACGGAGATGGCGTCCACTGGCTGCAATCCTTGCGGGCCGCCGGCTGCAATACGCCGATACTCATCGTCACCGCGCGTGACGCGCTGGACGACCGCGTCAAGGGTCTCGATACCGGTGCCGATGACTACCTCGTAAAACCCTTCGAACCTGAAGAGTTGCTGGCGCGCATCCGGGTTCTTTTGCGACGGAAGTCGGGCCGCGCACAACCGCGGCTGTCGGCAGGCAACCTGAGTTATGACACTGTTTCGCGCCAGTTCTACCTCGATGAGCAGCCGGTCAGCATGACCCCGAAGGAACACCAGCTCCTCGCAGTGCTGATGCAGGCCGGGGACAGACCGGTCAGTCGCGACCGACTGCTGCAGCAACTGTATGGACTCGGCGAGGGCGTGGACTCGAACACGCTGGAAGTGCACATCTACGGGCTCAGAAAGCTACTCGGCAAGGACTGTATCGAGACCGTGCGCGGTTTCGGCTACCGGCTGGTCGCGCAATGACTTTCCGTCTCTGGCACCTTGCTCTGTTACTCGCTGCAACGACCACGCTGGCGGCCATGGGCGGGGTAGCGGCGACCTGGTGGGTCGCAGACCGCGAGTTTCGCGATGTGCTCGATGACGACCTCGAGGTCCAGACGAAAATGCTTGCCGAACTGTTGAGCCGGGACCATCTGCGAATGACGACGCAAGATCTTCAAGAGCTCCTTTTCGAAACTTTCGAGGATGACGATGAGGAAACATTGTGGGTAACGGTGCATGACATGAACACCGGCCAGCGGATCAGCAACATTGATCAGGTGATGCCACTCGAGTCGCAGGACGACCAGTCGGTCATACACCACGACGGCAACTTCGACTGGCACGGTTACCAGGAGCGTGAAGACGACATCGTCGTTCAGCTCCTGCGTCGCGACGACCTGTACAAGGAGGTGCAGGAGGACATCCTCGAAGACATCATAACCCCGGCCCTGATAGCTGGTGGCATCAACCTGCTGTTGCTGGCCGTGCTGATAATGCTCATTCTCGCCCCGCTGTCACGGCTCGCACGTCAGCTGGAAGCGCGCAGCGCCGACTCACTTGCACCACTGAGTGTCAGTTCGCCGACTCGCGAAATTCGTATGCTGGGACACTCGCTGAACACCCTGATGAAAGGTATCGATGCCGTGATAACGCGAGAACGGCGGTTCGCGAGCGACGTTGCCCACGAACTGAGAACGCCGCTGACAACCTTGAAACTCGAGCTTGCAAGCAACGCCCCGGACCTGCCGGCCATGAAATCGGAGGTCGAACGGCTGACACGGCTGATCGAGCAGCTCCTGACGCTCGCGCGGCTCGAGGGCGGACAGTGGCAGCAGCGCTTCGAGCGCCTGTCCCTTGCGGATAGCTGCACACGTGTGATCGACCGCTTCCGGGAGAAATTCCACGCCGCCGGGATGACATGCGATGCCCGATTGGCGCCGGCCGAGATCGCGGGAGATGCGACATTGCTGGAAATTCTGCTGCAGAACCTGCTGCAGAATGCTTTGAACCACTGCCCATCGGGTAGCCGTGTCGAAGTCGGCCTCGATAAGCACGGCGGCGCGGTGCGACTGCGCGTCAGCGACACGGGTCCCGGCATTGCGACGGAAACCCGCCGTCGGATGTCACAGGGATTTACCCGGCTCGACAGCAAAAGCGAAGGATTCGGCCTTGGCCTTGCAATCTGTCACCGCATAGCCGTTGTGCACGGCAGCTCGGCTCAATTCCTGGCGAGAGCTGATGGCAGCCCGGGTCTGGTGGTCGAAGTCTCGTTTCCGTCTTAATCCGGGCCTCAGCGTGCCCGGCTATTCTGCAACTGCGGACAAACCAGGCGGACACCATCCGGCTCGCTGAATGAGCATCGCTACTGCTTCAGGCGTCGTTGAACTCCCGCCAGTCGGCCTCTTTCGGAGGAGCTGATGCGAGACTGACGATGACCAGGGTGGCGACCGACACGATGACCGCAGGAATGGCGATGTAGTCGGTGTCCATCGGGAAGGCAACGCCGAGTACATTCAGCGGTTCGGCGCTGTCCTTGAACCAGGCATTCAGGGACGCAATGCCGACAACGGTCAGCATGCCTGATGCAATCGACGCCACGCCGGCGGTCCGTGTCACGCGTTTCCAGAAGAATGCGGCCAGGAGGGCCGGGGCGAGCGATGCGCCGATCATCGTG